>JBLZXS010000227.1:0-5560 GCA_050285325.1 Acinetobacter sp. | reverse complement strand
CAGGGTATTTAGAATATAAGTCGCAGGCGATAAGTTGGGATGGGTCTTTTTGGCAAAATCGACTAACGCACGTAAGGATTGTCCTTCATGGAATTCCAGATATGACTGACGGCCATGCAAGCCAATATTTACCAATTGCTTGACGGTACCTGGGGTTGCCCAAGTATCGGTAAACAGCAGCTTAAACCAGGAGTCTTCTTTATCTGGCGAACGTCCCCACAGCACCGTTACCGGAATCAGTTCAATATCCACTTCAGGATGATTTTCTAAAAGATCAATTAAACGGAGTAAGCGTGGCGGAAAAGCATGTGGCGGCGGATTGAGTAAATTATTTTCATTATGATGCTGTAAAAATAATACCGATGCTTTTTCTTTATGCGTTCCGACCTGCAAGGGGTTTAATGCCGGCGAAAGTTTCAGGCGTCGTGTTTCGCCGTCAATAATCAGTGCATTACTGCGAGAGTAATTTTGTAAAACATAGCAGACCACTTTTTGCTTGATCGGTTGATCTGGCTGTGTATTTGTTTCTGTAGTTGTCGGTTCAGTAGGAACCTCACCAAGAACATGTGGGGTTACCACGAGGTCAAGCAGCTTGCTTGAAAGCTGACGATACATTTGACCAAAGCCACTCTTGGACATAAACACTCCTACTTAAATGACCGAAACCACAGATTTTCTGAGGGGGAAATTGTTTTGCATCATTGTAATTTAAAACATTATGTCATTTTCTGACAAAATGCATATTGATTGTTAAATTTTATCGTTAAAAATCGTATTTTTAGCAGATATAAATCGAAAATAATGTGACAGACCAGTCAGTCTAACTCTAGGGCTTTAGTCTGGATTTGTGGCAAAATAGCTGCAATAGCTTATCTGATTGATTTAAATTTTTCGCCTACATTTCAGGTATCCCCCAGCAAAATAGGTCGCTTATGAATGCGTTAACCCAAGAATTGGTTGAATTACTTAGCCTTGAAAAAATTGAAGAAAATATCTACCGAGGTATCAGCCGCAACTTGGTCGGAAAACGTGTCTTTGGTGGTCAGGTGCTGGGACAGGCATTGCGAGCGGCATCCTATACCACGGACCGTCCTGCGCATTCATTGCATGCTTATTTCTTGTATGGCGGTGATGTTAACGCACCTATTTTGTATCAAGTGGATCGTTTGCGTGATGGGAAAAGCTTTGTCAGTCGCCAAGTTCGCGCCATTCAGCATGGGCGTACCATTTTTACTGCAATGATTTCTTTTGCTCATCCGGAAGAAGGTTTAAATTATCAAATTAGTGAACCTGAATATCCTGCTCCAGAACTGGTAAAATCGGAAGCTGAGCTGAAAAAAACGATCGTGGAATTTGTGCCGGAAAATGTGCGTGCCAGCTTTATGCGTGATCGCCATATTGATATCCGTCCAATCGATCCAAGCAATCCGTTTCAACCGCAGCCTGAAGCTCCATCTTATGCGCACTATTTAAGGACTCACGATAGAATTGCACCAGAAATTGACGAGATTTCGTTACATCAGGCCATTGCGGCATTCTATTCAGACTTTACTTTAATGACCACAGCACTTCGTCCGCATGGTTTAAGCTATTTATCCCCAAGTTTGCAATGTGCCAGTATTGATCATGCCATGTACTTCCATAAGCCATTCCGTGTGGATGAGTGGATGCTATACGACATGGATGCTACGGTGAGTGCAAGTTCACGTGGCTTGAACTTCGGCCGCATGTGGCAAAATGGGGAGTTGGTGTGTAGCACGACCCAAGAAGGTTTGATTCGTATCCGCGAAATTGAAACCCAGTAAGCGATCAGTTGAAATGAAAAACCGGATGTAGTGTCCGGTTTTTTTATGATCGGGGTTTAGTGGCAGCGAGGAATATCTTCCGATACATCTTTATGACATCCATGACCGGAATGGGCAAAAGCTGTTCCTATGCTGAATATGAGTGTGGTGATAAGAATTATTTTTTTCATATTGCTACTCTTTTTAATTATGGGTGGATTTCTTGTAATTCCAAAGCAGATTTTATGCCATATAGGCTTCGAGGAGTTGCTGATTCAGACAGAGTGAATCGCTTTGCTTTGGCCTATTTATGCAGAACTTGTGACAAAAAATTCCTCGATTCTAAAAATAGAGCATGGCATAGTGCCTGCAAGACTTAACAATAAAAGCATGCAGAGATGAGCTTAAACACCCAAATTTTGATTGCTGCGATTTTAGGCGTGGCTTTCGGTTTTATCCTGAATCTTTATCCCGATACTGCATTTTTTGATGCCAGTTTGTATGGTTTGGGAATTGCCAGCAGTATTTTTATTGGCTTGTTAAAGATGCTGTTAATTCCGCTGATTTTTAGTTCAATTGTCGTTGGGGTATCAAACTTACAGTCAGGGGGGCAATTAGGTAAAGTCTGGAAAATTACCTTGGCCTGCTGCGTAACCACTACCACCTTGGCATTAATTCTCGGGATCAGTTCTGCGCATTTGTTTGATGTGGGCAAGGGTGTCGATATTGCCATGTTTCAGAATGCGATGAGTACTCATCAAACTCCGGATACTCTAACGCCGACTTCATTCTTGACCAATTTTATTCAAAATACCTTAATCAATCCGTTTAAAGCTTTTTCTGAAGGCAACGTCCTTGCTGTGGTTTTGTTTGCGTTATTTTTTGGGGTGGCTTTGGTACATGGCGGTGAGCGATTTAAAACCGTACGTCAGGTCAGCCAGCAGTTTTTTGACATGATGATGTTTATGATCATCTGGGTGATGCGACTTGCTCCGATTGGTATTTTTGCTTTACTGGCAAAACTCATTTCCACCGAGGATATTTCTGTACTGAACCGTCTGGTGGAGTTTGCGGCTGTCGTGACGGGAACCACGATTTTCCACGGTGCGGTGGTTTTACCGCTGTTATTGTGGATTTTCGGCAAGATGGATCCGATTACCTTTTTTAAAGGGACGCGTACTGCACTGATTACTGCTTTTGCTACCAGCTCCAGTTCTGCCACCATGCCACTTTCCATGAAATGTGCACAAGAAAACTTGGGGGTACGTCCGGCAACAGCCGGTTTTGTTATTCCGTTGGGAACGCAATTAAATATGGATGGAACGGCACTGTATGAAGCTGCTGCCGCTCTATTTATTGCCAACCTGATGGGACTGGATTTAACGATTGGTCAGCAGCTGATTGTTTGCATGACCGCCATGATTGCCTCGCTCGGTGCACCCGGCATTCCAAGTGCAGGTATGGTGACCATGATTATGGTGTTGCAATCGGTCGGTTTACCTGCCGAAGCGATTGCCATTTTATTGCCGATTGACCGTTTACTGGATACCGTGAGGACTGTGGTCAATGTGCAAGGCGACATGATGATTAGTGTGGTGGTGGATCGTCATACGCGCGATCAGGAAATTACCAGTTAATCATTTTCCCAGCACGGATTCCAGACCACTTCCCATACGTGCCCATTGGGATCTTGAAAATAACCTGCATATCCGCCGTAAAATGTAGCTTGTGCAGGTTTAATAATTTGAGCACCTGCACGTGCTGCTTGTGCCATGACTTGATCGACCTCGAGTGGGCTATAGACGTTATGTCCTAGCGTCATTTGGGTTGGACACATAGGGTTTATTGGCAAACCCGTATCATGTTGAATACTGGGTTGAGGCCATAAGGCGAGCTTTAAATCTGATTGCAGTTCGATAAAAGCAACGGCACCAAATTCAAATTCTTGACCCAGAATACCTTCGCTATGTAAGCCCAGACCTTGACAATAAAACTTGAGCGATTCGTCTAAGTCCTTGACTGCAAGCGTAATGACAGAAATATAGGGTTTCATTTTTTATCCTTATGTTTTTCTTATCTGGATTTATTGTAGTGCAAATAAAAGTAGGGCATAAAGCCCTACTGTTTGGAATTTGTGAGATTGATTCAAGCGACTTTCAGGCCTGCTCGTTTTGCAGCAGGGGAATTGTTCAAATAGGCAATTGCATCTTCAGTTTTGGCTTCATGCACCGGATCGTACCAAGGCATTAAATATCCCAGTTGTTGTGAAACCAGCCAGAGTGGATTCGGCATTAAGCGATTATCTTTTTGTGAAATGCGATACCATTCACGCCAGATCCACGGTTTAAACACGTTGGGGCGAACAGATTTAAAACGTTCATCCTGCTGCATGATGTGCGCTGCACCATCGACCCATAAACCGAGTACGCCTGCAATGACCACCACACTTAAATAATAACGCGCAACATAACCCCCGCCGAGATGACGATACAAATCGAAGGCCACTGTGCGGTGTTCAATTTCTTCTGCGCCATGCCATTTGACCAGATCGAGCATGGCAGGATCGGCACCCAATTGCTGCCAATATTGGTTATACAGGACATATTTTCCCAGTACACAGGTCATGTGTTCAACCGTGGCAATAATGCCCAGACGAAATAAATCCCACTGATGTTCCAGTGGTTTAGGTACAGTTAAACCTAGTGGTTGGTCTGCGAGTAACTTGCCGAACAGAAAATCCATCAGCTTGAGATTGCGTTGCACATCAATATTGCGCACGCTCAGATATTCTTGATTGGCAGAGGCATGTGCCTGTGCATGCATGGCTTCCTGGCGAATAAAGGCTTTGACATCCTGTCTCAGTTTTTCATCGGTAATTTGCGGCAACACTTTGTTATACAGGCGACAGAACCAGAATTCACCAGCAGGTAAAATCATATTAATTTCATTAACGAAATAACTGACAAAAGGATGATTTGGAATCCAGTCGACAGGGGTTTGTTGCCATTCGAATTTGACTTTACGCGGCTGAATTTGATACTGAATTGAAGAGCCAATTTTAGACTTTTTCAATAACGATAAAAGCTTCATCATCCTGTCCTGTTCTTATTTTGTCTGTGATTGGGATCACTTTGACTTAGGATCAGTATAAAAAAATGTCCTCAATTGTGGTTAGCAATAGAGGACATTCAAATATCAATAGATGATGAATTTTGTCAGACAATTAGTATTAATCAGCTTGTCTGCTTTCATCCGTAACATCGTCGGCAATCTCGATCTCTGCCTCATCATCTTCATGCATAGATTCTAAAGGTTCATCCAGATCATCGGCATCTGCTTCAGGAATGCTGGCTAGATCAAATTCAGTGGATTGTTCTAGGGTGAAATTCAGACGACCGCCCATGACGCTGGCCAGTTCTTCCAAACCTTGTTTGTTCATTGATGAGAACAACTGAATCGAGAATTGTAGCTTCATCTTTCTCAATTGCTGCTGAACTTCTTGCAACACTTTTGATGCAGGGCCACGGTTCAATTTGTCTGATTTGGTCAATAACACATGCACAAACAATTTACGTGAATAAGCCCATTCCAGCATCATCACGTCAAAGTGTTGCAGGGGATGGCGAATATCCATCAACAGTACCAAACCTTGCAGGCTTTGGCGGTGAATTAGATAATTTTCCAGTTCTTTTTGCCAAACGATTTTCATCGCTTCAGGTACGGCTGCATAACCATAACCGGGTAGATCGACCAGACGCTGATCCGGATTACCCAAG
>JBLZXS010000226.1:0-4545 GCA_050285325.1 Acinetobacter sp. | reverse complement strand
AGCATGCTTTTGCATGCTCTTTTTTTATCTCTGAAAATAGTCAAAATAACTTATATAAATTTACTCAAAAGTAGTGGATACAATTTATTTTTACTGTTTTTAACTAAATGAAATTTTCGATTCGTATTTCTTTTTAAGAATAGGTATGATCTATTTAGACGAAAATCATTGAAATTTCATTATTCGTCAAATTTTTAAATTACTTATTTATTGCATTTAAATCAGGGTTTTATATGTCACAGGCGAATGCCAATGCTATGCTTAACTCATCTAAAGTAGATAATAAAGGAAATGAGTCAGGCCAATTAAAAGAGTTTCGTACCCCACCACATAACTTGGCAATCGAACAAGCTGTGCTTGCAGCACTGATGACCGTTGCCGAATCTTTTGAGCAAGTCGGTGATGTACTCAGTGAAAATGATTTCTATGCGACCCGTCATAAATATATTTTTCGTGCTATTGAAAAACTAACTCAAGAAAACTCACCTTACGATGCAGTTCTGGTGAATGACTGGCTGATCAAACAAAATCTGCTGGATGCTGTCGGTGGTGAAGAATATTTAATGCAACTCATGGCAGATTCCCCTTCAAGTTTTTATAACTTGGAAACCTATGCCAATAAAATTAAAGAATTTTCAACTTTACGTAGCATGATTAAAGTCAGCTCTGAAATTTTGCAGAATGCTTATGACACTAAAGGCCGTACGGTCAGTGAAATTCTGGATCTGGCTGAGACCAATATTTTTTCCATTGCTGAACAACATAATAATAATGCCAAAGCACAAGGTCCAAAACCAATTAATGCCGTGGTTGCCGATGTATTTGACAAGTTAAATGAACTTTCCCAAATGGAAGGCAGCATTACGGGTTTAACTTCAGGCTTTATGGAACTGGATAATAAAACCTCCGGTATGCAATCAGGTGACTTGATTATTGTCGCTGCACGTCCATCTATGGGTAAAACCACCTTTGCCATGAACCTGGTGGAAAGTGTGTTGTTTAATTGTGATCTACCTGCGCTGGTTTTCTCTATGGAGATGCCCGCAGACTCGATCGCCATGCGTTTAATTTCTGCATACGGTAAAGTTCATCAGGGACATTTGCGTTCGGGTAAACTGGATGGTGATGAATGGTCTAAAGTTACCGGTACCATTTTACAGCTACAAGAAAAAAACCTGTATATCGATGATTCATCAGCTCTTCCGCCAACAGAATTACGTGCGCGTGCGCGTCGTATTGCCAAAATGCATGGCGGTAAAATCGGTTGCATCATGGTCGATTACCTTCAGCTGATGAAAGTACCCGGTATGGGCGACAACCGTGTCGGCGAGATCTCGGAAATTTCGCGAAGCTTAAAAGCTCTGGCGAAAGAAATGCAATGTCCCGTGATTGCACTTTCACAGCTTAACCGCTCGCTGGAAAATCGTCCCAACAAACGCCCAGTAATGTCCGATCTTCGTGAATCTGGTGCGATCGAGCAGGATGCCGATTTAATCATGTTTATTTATCGTGATGAGGTCTACAACAAAGAATCCAAAGAAGCCGGTACAGCCGAAATTATTATTGGTAAACAGCGTAACGGTCCTATTGGTACGGTTCGCCTGGCTTTTGAAGGTCAATACACACGATTTAGCAACCTTTCTCCAGAGTTTTATTCTCAATATAATGATGAAGAATAAGCAATAAAAAACGAGGCTAAGACCTCGTTTTTATTTGACTGTTTTCTACAAAATTCGCCTTTAAATCATTTTCAATGGATTTGATTTCACGTCCTCATTTCTGATAACCGCTCATTCAACTTAATTATGAGAAATAAAGTAATCTATCCACTTGGATATTTCAGCAATAAAATCAAGCACTGCTGAATAAAATTTAGGTGAAATATACTTTAAGTTAGTGTTTATTTTCGGGCATAGGAATACAATATAGCCCTTAATTCTGCTCAAATGTCTCATTTCCCCTCAAATGAGATGACCAGCCTATCTATTCTGATCGTAGCTTAAAGTGATTTTTCCAAATCGCTGTAAGGTTTCATTGTAATCCCAAGGAGTAACTCGGGTGCGCCAAGCAACAGTTTATATTGACAGAGAAGCACTGCAATATAATTTAAACCGTGTCAAACAACTTGCACCAACTGCTCAAATTGTAAGTATGGTTAAAGCCAATGCTTACGGACATGGAGTCAAAGACTGTTTAGCAGCCTTAAGTAGCACAGATGCCTTTGGTGTCGCCTGCCTTGAAGAAGCACTTGAAATTCGTGAACTCGGCTATCAGCAACCCATTACCCTCATTGAGGGTATTTTCTCTGAAGATGAAATGCAGGTTGTGGTCGAAAATAATATTGAATGTGTGGTTCATCAGCAACAACAACTTGATTGGTTACGCGCACATAAAAATGCCTATATTGGCAAAAGCCTAAAAGTCTGGGTCAAACTCAATAGCGGTATGAACCGCCTAGGTTTTAAAGTCCCAGAAATCATTGAGGTGATTAACTCTCTTAAAGCCGAAGGTTTTACTTGTGTTTTAGCGATGCACTTTGCCAATGCCGATGCAGAAAACCATCCTTTAAATGAGCAACAAAAAAATCAATTCCTTCAGGTTAAAGAAGCTTGTGCACCCGTAATGGCTTCCTGCTGTAATTCAGCTGCGATTTATAAATGGCCTGAATTGAACTTTGATTTTGTTCGCCCTGGAATCATGCTTTATGGTGCATCACCCTTTGCGGATAAATCAGTGCATGATTTAGACCTGAAACCTGTCATGACATTTACTGCTGAAATTATTGCTTTAAACCATATTCAGGCGGGTGAATCGGTGGGTTATGGTTCAACATTTAATGCTGAAAAAGAAATGGATCTAGCCATTGTTTCAATTGGTTATGGTGATGGCTATCCGCGTGCATTCACGAAACAGAACTATGTGGCAATCAATGGTCAGCAAACACCAGTGATTGGGCGTGTTGCTATGGATATGATTGCGATTGACGTAACAGGCTTAAATGTAGCAATTGGCACCGAGGTTGAACTTTGGGGCAAAAACCGTTTAGTCGATGATGTAGCTGAAGCCAATGGTACGATTGGTTATGAACTCTTGTGCCGCCTCAGTGCTCGTCCTGTAAGAAAATAATTTCTTGAAGCATAAAAAACCCAAGTTTTCACTTGGGTTTTTTATTTATTACGATGTTTAATCTAAATAATCATCTGTTGGAATAGGCAGTTTTTGTAAACCACGGCGTAAAGTATCTGACCATTGTTTACTTAGTTGCCTAAAATAAGGATCTTCTTCATAGATCCGCTTTCCGTTAGGAACATGTAACGAATCTTTATGATAAACAATCGTATCTAATGGCATTCCAACCGACACATTAGAACGCAACGTAGAATCAAAAGAGATCAAACAACAACGAACTGCCTCATCTAAGGGCATTTCATAAATTAAAGCCCGATCTAATATCGGTTTGCCGTACTTACTTTCCCCAATTTGAAAATAAGGCGTATCTTCTGTTGCATTGATACAGTTGCCTTGCGGATAAATATTATAAAGTTGCATATCTGCACCTTTAATTTGCCCACCCAGCAAAAGACTACAATAATAGTTATTAGGTTCGTGAACTTCTGCAGTCACATCGGCTATAACCTTTCTCAAGGTATGCCCCACCAACTCAGCCATTTCAAACATAGTATTGACACTATATAAGTTGGGTTCTTGGTTCAGTTCCAAATGATTGTTCAAATGCCCAATCACGGCTTGTGTTGTGGCTAGATTCCCAGAGGTTTGTATAGTGATAAATCGTTCCCCCTCCACACCAAAAGTATAGAGTTTACGAAATACCGAAATATGATCTACGCCCGCGTTCGTCCGCGTATCACTCACAAAGACCAAACCATCTTTTAAACGTAGCGCGCAACAGTAAGTCATGAGAACTCCTTATGACTTTTAAAATTTCAGCAAGCGAGCACTTGAACAATAGAATTCATAGACTCAATGCCACCGCGCTCTCTTATGCCTCTTACCGGTGCAACATCCCAATAATCCCGACCGATTGCCACATAAATATGTGAATTAGGCGTAAATAACTGGTTGCTGGTATCAAAACAATACCACGTATTTTCAAAAAATACTTCTGCCCATGCGTGACTTGCAAGGTGAGAAGTGTTCGGTACAAATAAATAACCCGATACATAGCGTGCAGGTAAACCTAAATGTTTACACATGGCAATAAAGACATGACTATGATCTTGGCATACGCCCTGTCGACACTGAAAGGCATCAATCGCTGAGGTTTGCACCGAAGTCCGATCAGGCATATACGGAATATAATTAAGTATAGCTTCAGACAAAACGATTAAGTTTTCACGATTGACCCGAGGAACATAATACTCTGCAAAACTTTTCATTTCCGCATTACATGCAGTACTGGGTGTAGGTTGCAGAAATAATTTAGGATTAATTGAGCTCTCAATCCCAAACTGGGTATTCGGATTTATCTCTACCATGCCCTGCGCCATAATAGTCATTTGGCTGTAAGGGTGTCGCTGTGAACTG
>JBLZXS010000225.1:0-7146 GCA_050285325.1 Acinetobacter sp. | reverse complement strand
CTTGCGCCAACACTTCGGAAAAACCGAGTAAACCGTGAAATGGCGCTCTTAAATCATGCGCAATGATTTGGAAAAATTTAGTTTTACTAAAATTGAGTGCAACCTGCTGCTCATACATTTCCTTCAGTTCGCCATGATCTACTTTCAGCTCAATAATATGAATAAGACTATTGGTAAAATCTTGTACGGTCGCAATATCTTCAGGGGCAAAACAGTCCTGCTGTAAATCGAAAAATAATACCTGACCAATTGAAACACCATCACTCATACGCAGATCAAAAGCCAGATAACGCTTAGCTTCTGCACCAAAATGACTGACATGCTGCACTAAATTCAGATATTGAGCATGTTGATGATCAATAAAGGCCTGTCCTTCAAAATAAGGACTTAAACAGGTTTCACCAGGTGAGCAGAATGCCTTGAAACTCCGACTTGAGGAATACCAGATATAAGGCTCATTATGAAAAGCCAGCACAGCCTGCTGTGCTCCCAGCATCTTGCGTGAAAACCTTAAAAAATGCTCAACCTGATTAGTCGGTGTAAAAACACCCAATAATAGTGAAAGCTTACATGCACTAAGCTGCTCAGTTTCCGAGCCAATTTCAAGTAACTGCATTTTCATATCTGATTCATCCAATCACTATTATTGTTATAAAAAAAGAATTATTACCTTTAACGTTATTAACAAATTTTCACAACGAACACAATGAAAAAAGACACATAGAGAACAAATGTGACAATTTTAGGCACAATTGATGCGTTTATCTCGCCAATTACTCAGGTTTGATATTCAAAATGTAAGCAGAAATTTTCTTAAGAACATAAAAAACCCCAAGCCTTTAGTATTAGCTTGGGGTTTTTTGAATCTGGTCCCGAGGGTCGGACTCGAACCGACACGTCATCTCTGACAGCGGATTTTGAGTCCGCCGCGTCTACCAATTTCACCACCTCGGGAAAGGGGCTACAAGCTAATCAGCTTGTGGGGGCTATATTACTATCAAACTTGGAATTGTCAATTATACAATTCATTCAATTGATCATTTTTATAGCAAAACCAAAAACTTTGTCTTAAAAAACACCAGATATCATCTTGTTTGTCTTTTTCAGGACTATAATGCAGACGTTTTTCTTATTTTTATACATTGAAGATGCAACTTTCTGACTTTAACTTTGATCTCCCTGACGAACTCATTGCCCGCTACCCTTTAGATACCCGTAGTGCTTCACGCCTTTTGCATTTAGATGCTCAAGGGCAATATCGTGATTCTCATTTCACCGATATTGTAGATTTACTCGATTCTGGTGACTTGCTGATTTTAAATGACACCAAAGTGATGAAAGCACGCCTGAAAGGTAAACGTGCCTCTGGTGGTGCTGTTGAAGTTTTAGTGGAACGGATGCAGGACAAATTTATTGCACACTGCCACATTAAAGCCAGCAACTCTCCTAAAGCCGGTGCTGAACTTTTTATTGGTGAGGATCAAATCAAAGTAACCGTTCAAGGTCGCCATGAAAATTTATTTATTGTCGAGTTTTCACAACCGATTCTAAATGTTCTGGATCAATACGGCGCTTTACCGATTCCGCCTTATTTTAACCGTGAAGCAGAAGCGATTGATACCGAACGCTATCAAACCGTATTTAATGACCCGACTAAATTGGCAAGTGTCGCAGCACCAACGGCTAGCCTGCACTTCGACCAAAACTTATTGGAAAAACTTGAAGCCAAAGGAATTCAAAAAACTTTCGTGACCTTGCATGTAGGTGCAGGCACCTTCTTGCCGGTACGTACAGATGATATTCAAAACCACATTATGCATAGCGAATGGTGTGATGTTCCAGAACATACAGTTGAACTGATTCGTCAAACCAAAGCCCGTGGCAATAAAGTCATTTCGGTTGGAACAACAGCAACCCGTGCCGTTGAAAGTGCAGCTCAAGCGCATGGCGGCACATTAAATGCGTGGACCGGTGACACACAAATTTTCATCTATCCAGGTTATGATTTTAAAGTGGTGGATCGTTTAATTACCAATTTTCATTTGCCTGAATCTACCTTGTTAATGCTGGTTTCAGCATTATCCAATCGTGATAATATTTTGAATGCTTATCATCATGCTGTAGAAGAAAAATACCGCTTCTTTAGTTATGGCGATGCCATGCTGATTGATAAAATTACGCCTTAATATTTGCCGATAAAAAGAAGCACACCATGCCGCTCGATACTGTTAAACATTCGATTCATATTCGACGTAAAAAAAATGAACGGGTTTTTCAGAATATTGCGCGGCTCTGGCAGATTGGTCGTCAGGCGCAAAGTCATCAAGATATTCTAGATGGGCTGCATCCGTGGAATGCCCCGATTGTGCTCAAGTTTGAAAATGTCCTACCGCTCCTTTTGGCTGCGGTTGGGCTTTTTTTCATGCTGCTAATTTTTATTGGCCCGACCAATATCTGGCTACAGCTTGGTCTGGTGACCGGCCTATTCATGATTTTTTGGGCGTATATCAGCTATGAAGATAAAAAGCCGATTGATGAGGTGATTGAATTTTTAGAACAACAGACCATCGCAAAAAAATACCAGCTCGCCTTCCAGCAACAACCGCAGCATATTTCTGTTCCATTACAACCAGTTTTGTTCATTGCCCATCTAAAACGGCTGTTCCCGGTGTTTAATCAAGGCAGTCTTTCTAACGATATACCCTATTACGCCAGCACGGTCTGGGCAGATGAAGAAGGTAAACAACATCAGGTCATGGTGTTTCAGTATCACTATGTCAATGAAGTTCGCGTTCGCGATAAAGACGGCAATGATGTCAAAGTCAAAGAAGTCCACAAGGATTTATGGGGTGTCTTTGTTTTTGATGTCGAAACACAAGGTCTTGCAGTGACCACCGCCAACAAAGATTTTTATTATCCTTATAGCTTTCCCTGGCATACCAGTGATATTCAGATCAATCAAAAACTCAACATTTTTGGCAGTGATGAAATGCAAACTGCAAAAATACTCTCGCCTGCATTCGTACTGAAATTGGCTGATTTTTTTGCCCAGCGTCAGGGTGATTTAATCTTCCATCCGACCAGTCATACCTTATGCTTTTTAGGGCCTGCCGATTTATTTAAAATATCGAGCCAAGCTAAAAATATTCAAGATATTTCGGTATTACGTGGACACTTACGTACTTTTAAATTACCTTATTTAGAAAACTTAAAGCGTGATTTAACCCACTTTTTAAAATAGTAATAATGGATGTTTTGGGGACATATCAATGGGGTTGTTAATTTTTTTGCTGTTGATCATTGCGGTGGTCGTCGCATGTATCATGATTCGTAATAATATTGTGCGCCATCACAATGCTTCTGTACGTGCCTGGTCCGATGTGGCCAGCTATGAGCGTCAGAAAATCAAAATTCTGGATGGCTTGCAGCCTTTAGTGGAACAATATTCAGGTTTTGAAAAAGGCACTTTAGAAAAAGTGACTGAACTGCGTCAAAATATTTTAAATCTCAATTTAAATAATACCGATGTATCTCAATTACAACGTATTGAAAGCTTGAATAAAGAATTGATGCATAGTCTCAATGTGGTGGTGGAGAACTACCCTGAACTGAAAGCCAATGAAATTTATCTAAAAATGATGAATGAAATTGAAGAACAGAATGAAAATGTCGGCGCAGCCATTACCATTTTCAACCGCAATGTTGAGCTGTTTAACAACCACATTCAGATTTTCCCCAATAACATTGTGAATACCATGACCATGGGTAAAAAAGCCATTCGTCCCTTTCGAGATCAAACCGTCACTCAAAATTTTGATTATCGACCTAATTTTTAATACCTTGGGACTTCTTGCATTCATTCTTCATAAATAACGGCAAGAAGTCCCAAAATTATAATTTTAAAAAAAATATTAATTTCATAAAAAAAAGAATAAAGCCCATGTTAGAACATATACCGCTACTCAAAGAGGCGTTGAGTGAAGAGTTTTACTCCTTATACGATCAATATAATGAAGATCAAATTTATGCCTGTGCCTTGGTTTTCAATGAATATTTAAGGATAGAAGATCTAGCAATCTCGACCATTCGGAGTTTATTCGCCGAACATGAAGACCCGGCTCAATATTTATCGGAACAAGATAAATGGCAGGTCAAAAAATGGCGCTATCGCTCCCTTCCCTGTACAGAAAATCGTTTTGCTGAATTTAAATTGATTCTGGCGGATTATTTTAAAAAAATTCACATGTTTGGCAATCCAATGTAGGGGCAAGAATACGGCTACACCCAAAATAATTTAGATTTGGTGATAAGTGCCTTTACACAGGTCAAGGAAGCCTTTGCCCATTCTTATGGTTTGGATACCCATAATATTGTGTTTTTTATTCACCTTCCCCATCAGCCCCAAATTTCCATCCACTCTGCACAACGACTCAATCTGACAATGCATTATTGAATGAATTCATTCAACATCATGCTCCCGAAACCCGGCCTAAAAAACCAAGTAGCAAACAAAAAACTATCCCAGGCCGATAAAGATCTGCTGGTCGACTTAGCCCAAATGGTGCAAGTGGAACCTTATGATTATTTACACATTGCTCATGAAGCCTATTTGCTTACTTTAGAATCGGCTTTTATTGATAGCAATCCCTATATCCAGAAACTGATTCAAACCATTGCAGCCATGGATTCAGGGGTAGAAGATGGCTGTGCCTTAGAAAAAAATGAAATATTAGAACGGATTGAACAGTTCTATCATACAAACCACAGCCTGACTTTACTCAATCATGATCACTTCCCCCCTATACCGTGAAAAGGAAAGTATCGAGTTAAAATCCGACAATGCTGGCGTTTATGTGCATAATCTAGGAAAATAGCGAACTTTTAGCGGCGAACTGTTTTTTCGCTCTTGCACTGCACGCAGTGCTTTGCTCTTGTTCAGGATATTGTATGAAGTTTGAGAAATTAGGTCAGTCGGGTCGTGCCCGTCGTGGTCGTTTAACGCTTGAACATGGCGTGGTTGAAACCCCTGTATTTATGCCTGTCGGTACTTACGGTACAGTGAAAGGCATGTTGCCACGTGATATTGAAGACATCAAAGCTCAAATTATTTTGGGCAATACCTTCCATCTTTACTTGCGTCCAGGTTTAGACGTGATTCGTGAACATGGTGGCTTACACGGGTTCATGAAATGGAATAAACCGATTTTAACTGATTCAGGCGGCTTCCAGGTTTTCAGTCTGGGTGCCATGCGCAAGATCAAAGAAGATGGCGTAACTTTCCGCTCTCCGATTGATGGTTCTAAAGTTTTCTTATCACCTGAAATTTCAATGGATATTCAACATACCTTGAATTCAGACATCGTGATGATTTTTGACGAATGCACTCCTTACCCGGCAACCCATGAAGAAGCGCAAAAATCACTGCAGCTGTCACTGCGTTGGGCAAAACGCTGTAAGACTCAGCATCATGATGTGCTTAAAAATAAAAATGCCCTGTTCGGTATTATTCAGGGTGGTATGTACGAAGATCTTCGTGATGAATCACTGAATGGTTTAAAAGAAATTGATTTTGATGGCTTTGCCATTGGCGGTCTTTCGGTCGGTGAACCGAAAGAGGAAATGATCAAGGTACTGGATTATCTTCCTGCTAAAATGCCAGAAGACAAACCACGCTACTTGATGGGTGTGGGTAAACCGGAAGATATCGTGGAAGCGATCCGTCGCGGTGTCGACATGTTTGACTGCGTGATGCCAACCCGTAATGCACGTAACGGTCATTATTTTGTGACAGACGGTCTGGTGCGTATCCGTAATGCCAAATATCGTCATGACCAAAACCCGCTTGATCCAAAATGCGATTGTTATACCTGTCAGAATTTTACCCGTTCATACTTATTCCATTTGGAAAAATGCGGTGAAATGCTCGGTTCTATGCTGGGTACAATTCATAACCTGCGTTATTACCAAAGATTTACACAAGACATCCGTGATGCGTTGGATAATGGTACTTTTGATCAATATGTCCAAGAATTTTATGCATGTCGCGGTTTAGAAGTTCCTCCTTGCCCTGAAGATTAATCTTTCAGTATTTGCGCTGAAGAAAAAGACAGGGTAAATTGCTGAACAAGTTATTTTATTTATCATCATATTGTTGATATACAGTTTTTTATTTTAGGAAAATGAAATGAGCCTTTTTATTTCTACTGCTCACGCAGCGGGTGAAGCTGCAACCCAACCAAGTTTGGTGACTAACCTTTTGATGATTGCTGTATTTGTTGCAATCTTTTACTTCTTGATCTGGCGCCCTCAAGCAAAACGCGCTAAAGAGCACCGCACCCTGGTGGAAAGCCTAGGTGTAGGAAGTGAAGTGGTTTTTGCGGGCGGTTTAATGGGTAAAATCACTAAAATTGAAGGTGATTTTGCCGTGGTTGAATTAAGCCGTGGTGTAGAAGTAAAAATTCAGCGTGCAAGTGTGATTTCAGTTCTTCCTGAAGGCACATTAAATAATCTTTAATCAAAAAAAGTCGTGCCCCAGCACGACTTTTTCATTTTAAGAAGAAAATAAATGCGTTACCCAGCATGGAAATATCTGCTGATCATCGTGGTTTTGATGATTAGTACATTATATGCCCTGCCTAGTTTGTATCCCGATGAACCTGCTGTTCAAATTTCGGGTGCCAAAGCTGGTACCCAAATTGACCAGAGCATCGTACAAAAAGCAGAGCAATTATTAGAAAGTGAAAAAATTCCAAGCCATGACAACAGCTTTAGTAATAATGCTGCCCTTTTACGTCTCGAGTCGTCTGAAGCCCAATTAAAAGCCAAAGAAGTATTGCGTCGCGGACTGGGTGACAATTATGTTGTTGCATTAAACCTGGCTCCAACTACTCCTGAATGGCTGCAAAAAATTGGTGCAAAACCAATGAAATTGGGTCTGGATTTACGTGGTGGTGTTCACTTCTTGCTAGAAGTGGATATGGATAAAGCCATCAGTCAGCGTATGGAAACATCTGCGACTGATTTGCGTCGTCAACTGCGTGACAACAAGCTGAAATTCAATAGTCTGGCTTTGAATAACAACACCATTACTGTGCAGTTTGCCAATAACAGTGATCGTGATGCGGTGATGGACTTCTTGCGTCGTAA
>JBLZXS010000224.1:398-10467 GCA_050285325.1 Acinetobacter sp. | reverse complement strand
CTGGCGCAAAAGCTGCAAGGACAAGAGGCGGATGACAGTCTGGTGATTAAAAGCAAAGATGAATTATTACAACCCTTACTGCTTTGCTACCGCTCACTGATTGCCTGCAACTTGCCAGAAATTGCCACTGGTAAACTGCTCGATTTTATCCATCGCGTGAACTGCTTTGGCATTGAATTACTCAAACTGGATATCCGTCAGGAATCTGGGCGTCATCGCCAAGCCATTTCCGCGATTACCGAATATTTAGGCTTGGGCAATTTTGAAACCTGGACCGAACAGGCACGTCAAAACTTCTTGTTGCAAGAATTACAAAGCAAGCGTCCATTGCTGCCGAAACATCTGAATGAACCTGAACAAAGCCTGATTGAACATCCGGATGTGCAAGAAGTTTTTGGCACCATGCGCACCTTAGCTGAACAACCAAGCGAAAGTTTAGGGGCTTATATTATTTCGATGGCTGAATATCCAAGCGATGTATTGGCAGTTTTATTACTACAAAAAGAAGCCGGCATTAAACAGCCCTTACGTGTGGTTCCCTTGTTTGAAACGCTCAAAGACTTGGACGGCGCAGCCGACACCATGAATACCCTGTTCAATATGCATTGGTACAAACAGCATATACAGGGCAAACATGAGGTGATGATTGGCTATTCGGATTCCGCTAAAGATGCCGGATTTATGTCTGCCAACTGGGCGCAATATCGTGCGCAGGAAGAACTGACTGCGGTTGCGCAAAAGCATGCGGTGCAACTGACCCTGTTCCATGGTCGTGGCGGTTCAATCAGCCGTGGTGGTGCACCCACCCAGCAAGCGCTATTTTCACAGCCACCGGGTTCTATTTCGGGTGCGATCCGGGTTACCGAACAAGGCGAGATGATCCGCTTCAAGTTTGGTCTGGAAGGTATTGCATTACAAAATTTAGAGATTTATACCGCAGCAACGCTGGAAGCAACCTTGTTGCCACCCCCCGTGCCTAAAGATGAATGGCGTCAGTTGATGCACAGCATGACCGATTTGTCGGTACAGGTCTATCGTGAAACGGTGCGTGAAAATCCACATTTTGTGAAATATCTGCGTACCGTGACCCCCGAGCTTGAACTGCAAATGTTGCCTTTGGGTTCACGCCCGGCAAAACGCAAAGTCAGCGGTGGCATTGAATCCTTACGTGCTATTCCCTGGGTATTCGCTTGGACGCAAATTCGCTTGATGCTGCCGGCTTGGCTAGGTACAGGTGCTGCGATTAATCAGGTGATTGATCAGGGTCAAAAAGACCTGCTGGATGAAATGTTGCAGCAATGGCCGTATTTCCAGACCCTGATTGATATGCTGGAAATGGTGCTCTCTAAAGCCGACAGTCATGTGGCCTTATATTACGAATCACATTTAACCGATGATGAAGATTTAAAAATATTGGGCGAACAGCTGCGTCAACGTTTAAAAGATGCAGTACAAACCTTGTTGGCTTTAAAAGGTGAATCGCAACTGCTCAGCAGTAATGAAGTACTGGATCAATCCATGAAGGTGCGTAAACCGTATTTACTCCCGCTGCATTTATTGCAGGCCGAACTGATGAAACGCCGTCGTCGCTATCTGGCAGAATATCCGGCTGAACATACCCCGGTCGATCATGCGTTAATGGTCAGTATTGCCGGAATTGCTGCTGGTTTACGTAATACCGGTTAAGTATTTCATCTGCAGATTAAAGCACATCATTAGTATGTGCTTTTTTATTTTTGGTCAAAATTAGAAAAATGAATCATCTTTTTGATAACCGTAATAAAAAAAATTTATTCATTATTTCCAGTGCAAAGTAGCAAATTAATTACATGATTTAACGTTAATTTTAAAGCAAATTACTTTTACCACTCGGTAAAAAACATAGAAAAGTCATAGCATTAATTTGAACAAAAATAGCGTGCTAGAGATTAAATATTCCAAAAACAAGAGTATGATGTGCACAATTTATTATTAGAGTGCTCATTTTATGTCCAGCTGGTTTCCCAAATGGCGTCCTTATTCAGGTCAAATCGATGCACGTCCAGTCGGTACCAATGAGTATCTTCCTCCTGCTCAAAGTGTAGTCTTAGGTGTGCAACATGCTTTTGCCATGTTTGGCGCAACGGTTCTTGCCCCTTTTTTGATGGGTTTTGATCCGAATTTGGCCATTTTAATGTCAGGGATTTGTACCATCCTGTTTTTCCTGATTACGGGTGGTCGAGTACCGAGTTATTTAGGTTCAAGTTTTGCCTTTATTGGTGTGGTGATTGCCGCAACGGGTTATGCCGCTTCAGGTACAGGCGCACCCAATGCCAATCTCGCTTTAGCCGCGGGCGGCATTATGGCCTGTGGTGTGTTGTATGCCATTTTTGGTTTTATTGTCATGGCAACCGGCACCAACTGGATTGAAAAACTGATGCCTCCGGTGGTCACCGGTGCTGTAGTAATGATCATTGGTTTAAACCTTGCTCCGGTCACGGTAAAAGGCGTGGCGGGCAATAACTTTAACATGTGGATGTCGCTGGTAACCGTAATGTGTATGGGTTCGATTGCGGTATTCACCAAAGGGTTGTTGCAACGTCTGTTGTTACTGATCGGTTTGTTGCTGGCTTACCTGACTTATTATATTGTTTCCAATGTAATGGGCTACGGTACAGCGATTAACTTCGCTCCGATTCAACAGGCAGCCTGGTTTGGTGTACCAACGTTCCACTCTCCGGTCTTTGACTTCAATGCCATGCTGATCATTGCTCCAATTGCCTTGATTTTAGTGGCTGAAAACCTGGGGCATATTAAAGCAGTCGGTGCCATGACCGGTGAAAACCTGGATCCGCATATTGGTAAAGCCTTTGTGGCAGATGGTATTGCGACGACGTTATCGGGTGGTGTCGGTGCTCCGGGGATGACCACATATGGTGAAAATATTGGTGTAATGGCGGTAACGCGTGTCTACTCCACCATTATCTTTGTGTTTGCCGGTGTATTTGCGGTTTTTCTGGGATTATCTCCAAAATTTGGTGCGATCATTCACACCATTCCAACAGCCATTTTGACCGGTGCTTCGATTGTGGTCTTTGGTTTAATCACCATTGCCGGTGCGAAAATCTGGATTGAAAACAAGGTCGATTTCTCTAAAAACAAAAACCTGATGGTGGCTGCGGTGACCATTATTTTAGGTACAGGCGACTTTGCACTACAATTTGGCAGTTTTAATCTGGGTGGTATTGGTACCGCTACATTTGCGGCGCTGATTCTGAACTGGTTCTTTAGCTTGGGCGATAAATCATAAATATAAATACACATTTTTAGGCAGCCGCAAGGCTGCTTTTTTTATGCAATGGGCTGAGAAAATTTTAGTATGATGAGCTGAATTTCACTTAGATGATCCAGCACATGCGTCTCGACTTTTTTGATCTGCAGCTGTTCTTAAATATTGTAGATAGCGGCAGTCTGACCAAAGGTGCAGAACGTTCTGCCATTTCCCTACAAGCCGCCAGTGAACGAATTAAAAAACTCGAACAACAGTTTTCGGTCGATTTATTCACCCGGCATGCTTCTGGAGTCAAACTGACCATTGCCGGTCAAACTTTTGCAGAGCAGGCACAATTGCTCACGCAACAAGGCCGACAACTGCAACAGCTTATGGCCGCTTATGCTGAAGGTCTAAATTCGCAAATGACGCTGTGGTGCAATTCTTCTGCACAAAGTGAATATTTACCGTTATTACTGCCGCAGTATCTGGTAGAAAATCCGTATACCCAGATTGATTTAAAAGAAGCAGAAACCAATGATATTATTCAGGCACTGGAAAAAGGCACGGCGCAATTGGGCCTGATTTCCAGCTTTTTCAATTCAGATCATTTACAAACACTGGAATTTATTGAGGATCCCTTGGTGCTGATTTGCCCCATCCATCATGCGCTCAAGGACAAGTCCGAACTACACTTGATGGATGTTTTGAATTATCCCTTTGTCGGTTTGATGCAATATCATTCCTTACAACAATCCATTGAAACCCAGGCAAAATTACTCGGCTGTGCGATTCAGTATCGGTTACGCCTACCCAATTTTGCCGCGATTGCCCAAGTGGTGGCCAATGGAGTCGGTATTGCCATTATGCCAAAACGTGCTGCCAGTCGTTTAAAGACAGTTTGCTCATTTCATCAAATTGAACTGACTGGGGACTGGGCCAATCGTAAACTGCTTTTGGCGGCGAAAAATTTCGATGATTTATCCGTGTCCTATCAGCATTTCAGTCAGTTTTTACTCTCACAAAAATCTAAATTATTGCTTTAATGTGCGCATGAATTGTCGCGCTTGAAGCCAAGTTTTTAAATGATCCCAAACTGGTGTAACAGCATATAACTTCCAAAAATCACCAGACCACAAAAGAACATTTTACGAAATTTCTGCTCTGGAATGCGATAACGAATTTTTGTACCCAACCACATTCCCACCAAAGCAGGCAATAAAGCAATCAATGACATCTTATAGTCGATAGGCATGTCCTCGACTGGGTTTTGATGCAGAAAGATCGCCAGACAAATGGTCGAAATGGTAAATGCCAAACCTAAGGATTGCACCAAATCATCACGTTTTAAGTGCAGCGATTGCAGGTAAGGCACTACCGGAATCACCACCACACCGGTGGCTACAGTCAGCGCCCCACCCAGATAGCCGATAATTGGAGATAACCATTTTTCATGCGGGGCGAGATTGGGCATATTTTTAGCAAATAAGCCGTATAAGCCATACAATGCCAGCATTCCACCCAGCAAGGCCTCACTGTGAAAATTGCCCTGTCCGAGCGTCGGGAAAATGCTCCAGATCGAACCGACAATAATCCCCAATAATAAGGGCCAAAAACGGCGAACCAGTTTCAGTACATGTCCTTCGGCAAACAGTTGCCAAAAGTTGGTCACCATAGACGGTACAATGAGTAAAGTCGCGGCTTGAAATGGACTGATAAAAATCGTCAGCAAGCCCATGGAAACCGCAGGCAGACCCAGACCAATCGTGCCTTTAATCACACCGGCAATGGCAAATACACCGATCACAAAACCAATCATGCATCACACTCTTCAAATCTTAGAGTTATGCTAGATGAATGGTTCAGATTAAAAAATCATTGTTTTCTGAAGCAAGCCTCAATAAAAAATTGAGGCATTTTTAACGGTCGGATAGGTCGAATTTTTCATTCCAAATATGACAAAACATTAAAATTAGATTAAAAATTGATCAATTAATTACGTGATTACATAAATTTTCTACCAACTTACCACCCATTTGTAAGTTTTACTTAAATATATGTTTTATAAATCATCATGGTCTTTGTTGTGCTTTTTAGAGGTCCAGTTCTGAGGTTGATCAAACGCCATATCTTGATTCTTCACTTCAGAACAAGGTGGTTTTTTAAACAAAAACTGTTTAAAGTACGCGCTTCCGATGATTTGGCGCTATGTAATAACATAGCGTTTAAAGAAGTTTAAGGAAAAAATATTCGTATTTCAGTTCTGAAAAATGCTGGCTATTTTTTCTAAAAGCAATTGAAGATAAGGTAGAGGTTGAAGCATGATTTATGATTCACATCATAGCAATATGATTAACACTGCAGACCAGAACACTGCAATCGTATCCAAGCAATTTCAAGATAGTCGAGCGGGTTTAAGAGCCAAGAATCAAACAAAAAATAAAGGTATCCCTTATCTCGATGTGCGTAAATTCACGCAAAAATTAAACAGTATTTCTTCAGCCACCAGTACTGCAAAATGTGCTCGAAGCATTCGAATTGCCTTGCAGTCAGCAGGGGCCAAGATTTTAAATCATCCTGTGGCTGCTTCCGATTGGGGCAATACCCTCAAAACAATTGGCTACAAATCGATCAAACCTTCATTTGATCAACCCCAAGAAGGTGATATTTATATTATTCACCG
The DNA here is from genome assembly GCA_050285325.1 of Acinetobacter sp. GTDB lineage: Bacteria > Pseudomonadota > Gammaproteobacteria > Pseudomonadales > Moraxellaceae > Acinetobacter. The sequence goes on along the minus strand of JBLZXS010000224.1, from coordinate 4,534 downwards.
TACCCAAAAGCATGTTTATGGACATATTGCTGCCTATAACGGCCGTCAATGGGTGTCTGATTTTAGACAAAAAAGTCATGCTATTTATAAAGACACTCAACTGACTTATAGCTATTACCGACTTGTATAAGTGGTTGATGATGTTTCATATAAGATAAGACACCTGTTTAGGTGTCTTTTTTATTTTTCTATTACAGCAAATAAAAATTAGGGTCTGATTTCTTTCAATTCACGTTGAATAAAACGCTGAATCATTTCGCGGTATAAATGTTCCACCAAATCAGGATCGGTTCCCAACTCAATTGCCTGCTTACGCACTTTGCAAATCACCTGCTCTACCCGTTCCGGTGATTGCACTTCCTGAACACTCCACTTAAAACGTACTGCCTGATCGACATAAAATTGACGCGTTGCGATCATTTCAATCAGTGCAGTATCAATCGCATCAATCTTTTCACGCGCTTGTTCTAAAGACTCACATTTTTCTTTCTTCATCTTTAATATCATCATTTTCACTTTTATATTGGTCTTCTAAAACATTAGAAAAAATACTTTCAATCATCCAGACCCGATACAAGCTATTAAATACATAACTTTGACCGCCAATGCGCAGTTCAAGTACAGGAAAATCGGGCTGTGACTTCATTTCACAGAGTATGTCATTTTCTTTCAGTTTGGCAGTGATATCTTCACGGGTTAATTGATTAATTTCTAAATCACGCTGCATCTGATCAAAATGTGCTTTAAAGGAGAAGTCCTTGCCGTTGGTCCATACCGCTTGCAAAATGCTGTACATGGCTTCAACCCGCTGCTCTTCAGGCACGCTATAAAACAGTTGTGCCATCTCAAAAGTGGCTTGCTGGGTGGGACGGCAAAATGGTGTAAATGCCACTTCTGTTCGTTTTGAAAGACGCGTCGCCAGACTCCAGTCAAACAAATCACGTCCGTGATAAGAAAGCGGATAGACATTGAGGTGAATATTATAATAATTCGCCAGTTCTTCTTTAATATAAGCCAATAATAACCAGGAGATCGGGTCTTCAAGCGCAATATACAAATCCAGTTCCGGATCTAGCGCCTGAATTTCATTCAACTCTTCTGCATCACTAATCAGATGTTCGCGCCAATCAATATGATTAATCAGGAAGATGGGATTTCCGGTCAGTAATTTTTGTTGTTTTAAACGACGCATCAGCCGAAGTAAATCATCTACCGCATGATAATCCCGCTCGCCAAATTTAAAATAACTGGCAAGAACTGCGTCATCGTTAAAAATACGCTCGGGAAAGTTTTGTTCGGTATGATGCCGGCTGGCCATACTGTGCAAGGTGCGTAATTTTCCATATTGTTTTTGCCACAGCATGTGGAATACATCTTCGAGTAAATAGAGGAAATCTTGACCACGTAACGGGGTATTGCGGAGGATGGTTTCGGCTTGTTTTAATGCCTCAATGGGCGGTTGCTCCGGGGTTTCATGAAAACTGAAACGATGCTGTTTAGAGAGAATTTTTGCATCATTCAAGCAATAATTTTGCCACTCCATCGCGGACATGTGATTGGGGGGTTCTGCCGTTCGGCTGGAAATAATCACTTTTAAAGGTTTGAGTTCATCACTCAAAATTTCTTCAAGCTCAGGTAACTGCTGTACAGCCAAATAACTGTACACATCATCCAAACGCAAGTGGATACTTAAACCCTGTTCCGTAGATAACACCACTTTACGAGTCGGCTTTTGGTAAAACCAACGCGATCGAAGTGGATCAAACCAACGGCGCAACAGTGACATGAGATAAGCCTCGAAAAAAAACCCTTGTAGTGCTACAAGGGTTTATAACAATTTGTTAGGGAATGATCAATTATACATCTAAATTTAGATCCGTAACTGCCCCTTTTTCCGCCCCTGTGGTCAATTTAGCAAACTTCGCTAAAGCACCGTAGGTGTAATTGGGTTTTGGCTTCACCCATGCCGCTTTACGGGTAGCCATTTCTTCATCGGAAATGTGCAAAGTCATTTCACGGGTTTCTGCATTAATGGAAATTTTGTCGCCATTTTTGACTAGACCAATCGGACCGCCTTCATAAGCTTCAGGGGTGACATGACCAATTACAAAGCCATGACTGCCGCCCGAGAAACGGCCATCAGTGAGCAGTGCGACTGATTTCCCTAAACCTTTTCCAATAATGGCAGAAGTCGGTTTCAGCATTTCAGGCATTCCCGGTCCACCTTTAGGACCTTCGCCACGAATCACCACCACTTCGCCTTCTTGAACTTCGCCGTCCAGAATCCCGCGCATGGCGCCAATTTCACCTTCAAATACGCGTGCCGGCCCTTCAAAATACAGCCCTTCTTTACCGGTGATTTTTGCCACTGCACCGGTTGGTGACAAGTTGCCTTTTAACACCACCAGATGGGAATCTTTTTTGATCGGTGCATCAAATGGCAGAATAATTTGCTGCCCTTCTGGATAATCTTCAACATCCGCCAGGTTTTCAGCCAATGTTTTACCGGTCACGGTCAAGCACAAACCATCCAGCATGCCTGCATTCAACATGCGTTTCATCAGCGGCTGAATACCACCAATGGCAATCAGTTCAGACATCAAATATTTTCCTGATGGTCGTACATCTGCCACCACAGGAATGTCTTTGCCAATCCGCACAAAATCATCCAGAGTTAGTTCAACGCCGGCCGTATGGGCCATGGCCAGTAGATGCAGCACACCATTGGTCGAGCCACCCAGTGCAATCAGCACTTTAATGGAGTTTTCAAATGCCGCCTTGGTCATGATGTCACGCGGTTTAATGTCTAAACGCAGCAGGTTCATTACCGCTTCACCAGCACGGTTACAGTCCAGCAGCTTCTCATCTGACACTGCTTCCTGAGCCGATGAACCCGGTAAGCTCATGCCGAGTGCTTCAATGGCAGACGCCATCGAATTTGCGGTGTACATCCCCCCACAAGAACCCGGACCCGGCAAGGAAACTTCTTCAATATGCTTGACCTGAATCGCATTGATTTCGCCTTTGGCATATTGACCGACCGCTTCAAATACCGAAATCATGTCGGTATGACCCGCACCCGGTTTAATGGTTCCGCCATAAATAAATAGACCCGGACGGTTTAAACGTGCCAATCCCATGATACAACCGGGCATGTTCTTGTCACAACCACCAATCGCAATCACACCGTCATAAGCCTGACAGCCGACTACAGCTTCAATAGAGTCAGCAATAATTTCACGCGACACCAAAGAATATTTCATCCCTTCAGTACCATTCGAGATCCCATCAGAAATGGTAATGGTATTGAAGATAATGCCTTTACCCCCTGCAGCATTTACGCCTTTTTCGGTTTCGCGTGCCAGTCCATCAATATGCATATTACATGGCGTGACATTGGCCCAGGTAGAGGCGATGCCAATAAATGCACGTTCAAAATCGGCATCTTTAAAACCTGTGGCACGCATCATGGAACGTGCAGGGGCATTTTCAATCCCTTCATACACCAGTGCGGAATGCTCACGGATATTATCTTTACTCATTATTTTATTCCTTGGCGATGACCGATTTTAAGCTTCAGTCTTTGGCGAATTTCTTTTGCATTTATTGTATAGAAAGCAGACTACACATGAAAGCGACACTCTGTGTATCTCATTCACCCATTTATTGTTTTTCTACCCGAATCAGATCACATGATGAAGCGACAAAAAAATTTCCCAATAGAGCAATTCTAATTGGTTAATTAGTACAATTTTCTGAGTGTTTAGAAGCTCATTACGGAGTCTTACTTCGTAAAATTAAATATTCGGAGCTCGTATGTTACTTTTGTTTCGACAAAATGAGACGCGAAGCTTCGCAAGAAAACCATCTTGCGGTGCAATGCACCTCACCGACAAAACTCGATCACTACCATCAACTAAAAAATTTATCGCAGAAACAGTTATTTTTTAGATCGAGTCTGCCTCGAACAGTTGCGGATGACGTTACCGTGTATCGAATACGGTTTTAAAATTCTACTTATTCTTAAAATAAAAAAGCACCCCATCTGGAGTGCTAATTTTAATCTGTAAAAGGATTTACAAATTAGATTTCACGTACCGCACCTTTCGAGGCACTGGTCGTATGCATCGCATACG
>JBLZXS010000224.1:0-388 GCA_050285325.1 Acinetobacter sp. | reverse complement strand
GTGCAAACCGTACTGTAAAATGCGACTGTGCTATTTTCATCAATCAATAAAAAAGCACCCCAAATGGAGTGCTCTTTTTCATCCGCCAAAGACTAGCGATTAAATGTCACGTACCGCACCTTTCGAGGCACTGGTAGTATGCATCGCATACGCTTTCAGGGCTTTAGACACTTTACGCGGACGTTGTTCCGCAGGCTGCCAGCCTTTGGCTTCTTGCGCTTCACGGCGTGCTGCCATAGTTGATTCATCTACGGCCAGGTGAATGGTACGGTTTGGAATATCAATTTCGATACGATCACCATCTTCAACCAGACCAATCGCACCACCTTCAGCCGCTTCAGGAGACACGTGACCAATAGACAGACCTGATGAACCGCCCGAGAAACGA
>JBLZXS010000223.1:0-6862 GCA_050285325.1 Acinetobacter sp. | reverse complement strand
TAATTTTTCATGCTAATTTTAAGGCCTGCATAAGCAGGCCTTTTTATTGACTTTAAAAAGGTATACTTTGATGGTTGTGTGAATATTCATTTAAAATAATAAGAGTGAATCACCTGCTACAACGGCAAGATCATTTAGGGATGAAGGGTAGAGAATGAATGTGGTGATGGCTTTGTTTCCATTGATTGTCTTAATTGCAATGGGTTATATATGTAAGAGAACGCAGTTTTTAACCGATGAATTTTGGCGCAATGCGGAAAAACTGAATTATCTGGTTTTATTTCCTATCTTACTTTTTAATAATCTTGCCTATATAAAATTTGACCTTAGCACCATTACTCAATTGTTATTGGCGCTGTTGATTATCACTCTGATAAGTGCTGTAACGCTATGGGTAGCAAAGACATGGTTTCATATCCCGATCGCGCGTTTTGGCGTATATGTACAAAGCCAGATCCGTTTTAATACTTATATTGGTTTATCTATCATCTCTTTGCTGTTTGGTGTTCAAGGCATGCAAATGTTTGCCATGATGATTGCTCTGGCGATTCCTCTGGTGAATGTGATTTCAGTGGTGGCTTTTTCACAAGGGCAGGGCCTAAAAACTGGACAAATTCTATTTTCCTTAATAAAAAATCCTTTAATTTTAGGTTGTCTGGTTGGGATTGTTTTTAATCTGCTGCAATTATCATTATTTTCTGGTCTGGAACAACTCTTCAAGATTTTAGCCAGTATGAGTTTGCCATTGGGATTAATTTGCGTCGGGGCAGCTTTGCAGTTTGCAGAACTGAAACATGATTATTCACGATTATTGTTAAATACTTTAGCACGTTTAATGCTAATGCCGGGCTTGGCTTCTTTAATTTGTTATGCATTGAATTTGAATCAGTTTGAAACGACTATATTGGTGGTGTTCTTTGCTTTGCCTACCGCGTCGGCTTCTTATATTTTAACCCGTTATTTTCAGGGGGACAGTCAACTGATGGCAGGCATTATTAGTCTACAAACGTTATGTTTTGCCGTTACTTTCCCAGTATTGATGATGTTGCTGTCTTAATAAGATAATTTAACTTCTGCATAAAAAAGCCTGCCAGTATAAATAATACCGACAGGCTTTTTTATTTTTGAGATTTGCTTTTTAAAATTAGGCAAATTTAGCCAAAACTTCCAAAAAACCATCGCGTTGGCGAGGATATTCGGCAATCACATCATGAATGCGTTGACCTTCAGGATTGGTTGCGTTGACATCACGACCATCAGCAACGAATTGCGTCAATAAGCGTTCATAGTCATTTGGACGCATATGCTTGAATGCATGATAAAGCACGTGAAAATCGCCATTCACGCCTGCAGGAGGAAGCTGTGTTAAATAGGCAAATACACGCTCGTCTGACCATTCTTCATTGAACGTTGCTGGCTGAGATAATGCCATCGCAATCTCCTTGGTATACTGAATAAAATAAAAAGGCAAAATAACTTTCGGCAGGAGAAAGCCATACTTCCCTAAACCTGCTAAATTGAAGCAAAGCTTTTAGTCTTGCGACTGGGCAAAGTAATACTTTGCTAATCCAGTCTCATATTTTGCCTTGATTCAATATGCTTGACTAATCAGAATTCAGATTATCGCTCTTCAGGCAAATTGATATTCATTTCTAGCATTTCGATGTTTGCTTCAGAACGGACAGACATTTGAATATGCTGTTCATCCACACCACGAACATAACGATTAACCACCTGCATGATTTCTTTCTTCATTTGGTCAATTTTGTCTTGGCTTAAGCGCTTTCCTAAACCTTGTTCAGAGGCAACAATGACTTTTAAGCGGTCCTTAGCAGTTTGAGCGCTTGAAGGTTTATCATCGTTGCTGAATAATTTACTCCAGAATCCTGCCATGTCTTACGCTCCAAATAATCGTGCTAACCAACCCTTAGGTTTTACCGTAATGTGACGGTAAGGACGTTCTTCGCCTAAGAAACGCGCCACTAAGTCATCATAGGCCTGACCAGCTTCAGTTTCTTGAAAAAGAATAACCGGCTTACCTTCGTTCGAAGCTTGTAGCACAATCTCGCATTCAGGAATAACGCCCAGCGTTGGAACACGTAAAATATCTTTTGAAATATCGTCAATCGTTAACATTTCTTGTTTATCAGCACGTTCAGGGTTGAAGCGTGTAATACATAAATGCTTGCGAATACGACCTTCGTTTTGTTCTACTTTTTTGGTTTTGCTGTCAAGCATGCCAATAATACGGTCAGAGTCACGTACTGATGAAATTTCAGGATTAGTCACAATGATGGCTTCATCAGCATGGTACATCGCAAGAATTGCACCGCGTTCAATCCCCGCAGGTGAGTCACAAATAATGTAGTCAAATTCTTGTGAAAGCTCATCCATAACACGTGCAACACCTTCATCGGTCAAGGCGTCTTTATCACGGGTTTGTGATGCAGGTAAAATGTATAGGTTTTCAATGTCTTTATCGCGAATAAGGGCTTGTTGAAGGCGAGCTTCATTATTTAATACATTCACAAAATCGTAAACAACGCGACGTTCACAACCCATGATCAAATCCAGGTTACGTAAACCCACGTCAAAATCGATCACAACAGTTTTGTGACCGCGAAGGGCTAAACCTGTTGCAAAAGATGCACTAGTCGTAGTTTTACCTACACCACCTTTGCCTGATGTTACGACAACAATTTTCGCCACCGAATCCACTCCTGTTATGGTTCAAATCCCCTTTTAGATATGGGGCTTTTGGTGTTTATTTATACATTAAAATTCGAGAACTTCAAACACAAGTTCTTGTTGATCATTCAAGTAAATATGTACAGATTTTTTCAGAACATGTTGTGGGATGTCATCTGCTACACAATATGTACCTGCAATCGAAACCAGTTCTGCTTCCAGGGAATGGCAGAAAATACGTGCTGCACCGTTCCCGCCTACGCCGGCGATGACTCTACCACGGACGCTACCATAAATATGTATATTTCCTGAAGCAATGACTTCAGAACCACTATTAATCCCGGCATTAAGAATAATATCGCCATGATCCTGTACCAGACATTGGCCCGTACGCAGGATTTCATCGTGATAAGAGGTCACATGACTCACCACGCGAGCAGATTTTGCTTCTGCTTGCTCGGATTTCCCTGCATCATCACTGGCCAAGTCAGCTTTTACTTCAACAACTTGTTCTTTCGTCGGTTTAATACGCTGCAAGGGCTTATTGTCTGAAGGCAAAACAGGAAATTGAATGGCATGCGCTTCATCTGTAAGAATGCCGTCAATTACACCCATTGGTTGTAAATCGAGGCTGATCAATAACTGAATCAGCGCAATCAGTTCTTGTTCGACAGTACTGTCAATAATAACCAGAGTGCCGTGAGAGGCAGTCTCCTGAAGCATTTGAGTCAATTGCTGGCGGATTGCGTTGTGATCATTGGTGTCAAAAGTTAATCGGGTAAAATTAACCATTCTGCCTGTAATCCGTATATCAGCCATAATTATTCCTTAAGACTTCTGACTCATTCATTTTATGTCGAAGTGATGTTGTAAATAGAGCAAATCCTAGAACAAATTGCAGCTTTTCTCTAGCCACGTTTTAAATATTTTTATCTCATGATCATTCTTTAACTTGTTCATGTTGTTCCAGCATTTGTTGCCACTGTTTTACTTTAACCTGTTGGCGAATCGCTTCTAAACTTTCAAAAACGGCAGATTCCACCAGTTTTTCAACATGTACATTATTTTCAAATTGTATTTGACTGATTTTATTTGAAATTTCTAAATAAGCTAGATTTTCTTCATTTTTATTTTTTTGAGCAAAAGGTTCAATCAGACCTTGGGTAATGTTTTCACCCAAACGCTGCCCGATACTTTGGATTTGTTGTTCTATTCGTCCACCGACAATCGGAATTAAGCGTAATAATTGTGTGAGTTCGGGTGTATCTTCAATCGCCTGATTGACAATGCTGCCGACATTTTTTGCAATGCTGATTTTTTGAGCTTGTAACTCTTTGCCTAACGAGTCTTGCAAAATGTCCGCCAGGGCAGTGGCGAACATTTCACGGTGATGCGCGACCAAATCTTCAATCAGTTTTTTATGGGTGGTACTGGTGGAGAGTTCACGTTTTATTCCATCTAAAACTGTAATCACAATACGGCTGGTGAGTTCTTCAAGCACCATGTGATAATAAAAGTTGGCACGCTTATACCAAGTGTCTGGAATGACTTTATAACCATGCTGATGCAGGTTATAGGCGATAGAACCGGCACGTAATAAACGTAAAAAACGCAGTTGCGGAATAATGGATAAAATTTCATACCAATGAATAAACGGGAAGAAAAACCAGCGCTTATGATGTTGCCCAATAATGGCAATTCCCCAACGGAGCAGCAACTCAATTACTAAAAAACTGGTAAACCAACTTTCTGTAATAATCACCCATGGCCGTAATTCTGTCCGATAAAACTGCAATAGCTCAGGAAGATGAATGAAGTTAAACAGCCAGCCACCAAAATCACTCATCAGAATGGCATTGGCACTTAAGCAGAACAAGTTGATGACGATCATAATCATCATGAAAATGTCATAGCCCAGTGCAACTTTCCAGCCCCATGAGTCTTTCTTTACGAAATGAAAGGTTGGCTTGGCGATTTGGTCATCTTGCTTCATTTTCTTCCTTCAATACGATTTATGCTGTTGCAGCCAAGTCTTGCTTCATACGTTCAATCAGTTGATCTTTCTCAGTCCATAATTCATCCACCCATTGCTGAAAGTGCTCACGATATTCAGCATCATCTTCGTAATTTCCACCCAGTACCCAGCTTGGAATATCAATTTTACGCAGATTGACCGCAATACGATTGACATCACCTAACCAAAAATCGCCATAGCCCGGTGCTCCATCAGGGTAAACAATGGTCATATCGACTAAAGCATCAATTTTATCCCCTAAAATATTCAGTGCTAAAGCTAAACCACCGGCTTTAGGTTTGAGCAAATGTTTGTAGGGGGAGTGCTGTGCGTCATGTTTTTCCGGGGTAAAGCGCGTGCCTTCTAAATAGTTCAGCAAGGTAAAAGGCTGGCTCAATAACTGCTCACATGCTTTGCGTGATTCTTCCATATCACGTGTTTTAAGCTCCGGATTTTTAGCAATTTGTTCCTTGCTATGACGTTTCATCATAGGGAAACCTAAAATTTTAAAGGCTTGTCCAACGAAGGGAATAAAGATCAGTTCCCACTTGGTAAAAAAACGGGTAAGGGGCATTCGCGTTAAACCAAAATATTGATTTACCGTGGTATCTACCCAGCTTTGATGATTACAGGTCATTAGATAACGACCCTGCATACTCAGATCTAAATCGTCATCAATGCTGATATCCCATTTTAAATGCGGTAGGACATGATCAATCAGCCAATTATTGACCCCTAGCCAACTGTTGGTAATCTGAATATTGGTTTCATCAACTTTAAGTGATTTTTTCACCAGTTTAGTCAATCCCAATGCAAGCACCGGAGGGCCATGAAAAAAAGTACTTCCGGTAATCACTGACCCGACAGTTAATCCACGAGATAATTTTTTTAATATAGATTGCTGCTTAATTTGCGATGACATATAAGAACGGTCCTAAAGATGAAGTCGTCTAATGTTTTTCACCATTTAATATAATTGTAGAATTTGAAATAAAAAAGCGATTCATGCAACTATGTAGAAATTGTGACTAAGTTATCTTGCTCATCAGCATAAAGTATTACAAAATGTAACTAAAGGTTTTATTATTTACAAAAAATCAATGGTATGCCCATTTTTTTTAATTCATCATTCCACTATACAACAAAACACAAGAAGGAGGCATGCGATGCGTGCACTAGTAATTTCAGCTGTAGTTGGGGCCTTGGCACTTTCTGGTTGTCAAAATATGGAATATGACAAAGCCGCAATTGGTACTGGTTTAGGTGCTTTATTGGGTGCTGGTATTGCATACTCTAACGCTGACAAAGATAAAATGGGTCAAGCTGCTGCAATTGGCGCGGTTGTAGGCGGTGGTGCAGGTTTACTTCTTGATAAGAAAGAAAAACGTCTTCGTCAAGAATTGGCAGGTACTGGTGTAGATGTAGGTCGTAACCAAGATGGTTCAATCAATCTGGTTATGCCAAGCGTAACATTCGCGACCAATTCTTCTACAATTCAAGCACAGTTCCAATCAGCGCTTAACGACGTTGCTAAAGTTCTTCGTGAAGATGGTACTGCAAGCAAATTAGCTTTGGTTATTCATGGTCATACTGACAATACAGGTACTGATGCAATCAATAACCCATTGTCTCAAAACCGTGCGAACTCTGTGAAAAACTACTTGGCTTCACAAGGTATTTCAAGCTCGCGTATGACAGCGAAAGGTTATGGTTCAACTTCTCCAATCGCTGATAACTCAACAGCTGCGGGTCGTGAGCAAAACCGTCGTGTAGAAATTTCAGTTTACGAAACTAAATAAGTTTAGTTTTGTCATAAAAAAGCCACCTTCGGGTGGTTTTTTTATGAATGTCAAATTTGTATTTTAGGTTATGCAAGTTGGGCTTTGACGACTATAATCTAGCTCGAATCAAAACGAGGAAATACTATGTCGTCGGCAAGTCAGCTCAATGACAAGCAACTTGAAGCCATGAAATACACTCAAGGACCCTTGTTAGTACTTGCAGGGGCAGGTTCAGGTAAAACGTCCGTTATTACACGAAAAGTCGCACATTTGGTGCAGAACTGCGGTATTCCTGCGCATCGTATTACGGCCATGACATTTACCAATAAAGCGGCACGTGAAATGAAAGAGCGTGTCGGAAAACTGTTATCTCGTGAAG
>JBLZXS010000222.1:0-2300 GCA_050285325.1 Acinetobacter sp. | reverse complement strand
TGGAAGCGTGGCAGAGCGGTTTAATGCACCGGTCTTGAAAACCGACGAGGGTGCGAGTCCTCCGTGAGTTCGAATCTCACCGCTTCCGCCAAATTTAAAAACCCCGATCATTGATCGGGGTTTTTTATTGCCGATACTTTTTTACTTAAAGAAATCTAAAGAATAAATAAAAGCAGAAAGTCAGGTGAATGCTATCGTTAATTGAGTTTTATCTGTATTGAATAACTTAAGATCATCTTGTTATACATAAAATATACAATCTGCTTATGGCTATTTCGCGGCTGATTATTATCAATGATCCTGAAGAAGATGTTTGCATGATGCAATGCCAATACAAAGGAGATCGTACTAAAAATAAAGACTTAAAAATCCTGATTTCAATTGATGATGAACCTTTCAACGCTATAAAAGAACAGAAAAATCAGTGATTCTCTACAGTCAGATTTTTATTATTTTTTATTATGATCAATTTTGGGTGAGGAGCTTTGTAATTCGTGTTGAATCCAATCAGTAAATTTTTGAATTAGAGGCGAGGATTCTTGACTGGAATGGACTAAATAATAAGAACGGCTTCCCTCAAGTTTTTTACTGGATGCGATGACCAATTCTTTTTTCTGAAGTTCTGACTCGATCAGGATTTGTGGAATGAGTGCCATACCCATTGATTGTTTGGCTGCTACGGCTAACATGGAAAACAATTCATGCCGATGACCTGCATCAGATTTTGCATGAAAAATTTGAAGGGTTTTAAACCATTCCTGCCAAATGGTCGGACGTGTGGTTTGTTGTAAGAGTGGAAGTTGGATGAGCTGTTCAGGACTTAAATCATAGCTATATTCATTAATCCTTTGTGCATCCGGAAAATTTTTTAAAATAAGCTGAGGGGAGCAAACCGCAATCAGGTCTTCTTTCATTAAATAGTGGGTTTGCACGCCTGGCCAGTGCGCAATTTGCTGAGGTGTACCTGCATATATTGCTGCATCAAAGATTGTTTCATTAAACAAAAAGGGTTTGGTACTGGTTTCTAAATGTACAGTGATTTCAGGATGAATTTCATTAAAACGGTGCAATTTGGGGAGCAACCAACAGGTGGCAAAGGTAGGCACCACCCCTAATTTTAACGTTCCGCCTAGACCTTTATGTGCCATGAGATCTAGAGTGCTTTGCTCCAAGCCCAATAAATAGGGTTTAATCAGGCTGTAATACTGCTGTCCTGCCAACGTGAGTTCAACCCCATGCCGGGTACGGGTGAATAATTCAAGTTTCAGAAACTCCTCGAGTTGTTGAATTTGGCGTGACACCGCACTTTGGGTAATACACAGTTCTTGTGAGGCATGGGTATAACTGGCATGTTTCGCCGCAGACTCAAAACACAATAAACTTTGTAATGATGGAATGTGACGACGCATAGATAAATCCTTTTATCTGAACCAGATATTTTAAAATGACATATGAAGATGCGAACCACATTCAACTTTAGTCTAAAATTTGCATAATTTTTGATGAATATAGTGGTCAAATCCATTGTTATCTATCTGCTTAAAATAAGATATGCGTAAATGGCATATCTACATGCAAATTTATCGTTTGTAAGAATCTTTTTTCCGCCCTAGCATCGAGTCAGATAAATACAACATGATACCGGGCAGAGGATGCTATGAATCAAATGGTAAATACGAAAAAAACAGCCAAAGTTCAATTTAACTGGCAAGACCCGTTTTTAATTGAGCAGCAACTCACAGAAGAAGAGCGCATGATTCGCGATTCTGCACATGCTTACTGTCAAGAGCGTTTACAACCTCGTGTACTTGACCAATTCCGTCATGAAAAAACCGATGCTTCCATCTTTCGTGAGATGGGTGAGCTGGGTCTGCTTGGCCCCACCATTCCGGAACAATACGGCGGCGCAGGGTTGAACTATGTCAGTTATGGTCTGGTGGCACGTGAAATTGAATATGTCGATTCGGGTTACCGTTCCATGGCCAGCGTACAAAGCTCGCTGGTGATGGTACCGATCAATGAATTTGGCTCGGAAGAACAGAAACAGAAGTATCTGCCGAAACTGGCCACCGGTGAATACATCGGCTGCTTCGGCTTGACCGAGCCGGATCATGGCTCCGACCCGGGCAGCATGATTACTCGGGCCAAAAAGGTCGAGGGCGGTTACCGCCTAACCGGGGCAAAAATGTGGATCACCAACAGCCCGATTGCCGATGTGTTTGTGGTCTGGGCCAAGGAAGTCTCCAAAGAGGGCAATGTCGGCGAGATCCGCGGCTTTATCTTGGAAAAAGGCTGGGAAG
>JBLZXS010000221.1:0-11329 GCA_050285325.1 Acinetobacter sp. | reverse complement strand
CTGTTTAACTTCAGGAATATCATTCCGGATAGTTATAAGCATGATCTAACGCTAGGCATGATGGATGACTATGATGGCTTGGTCTATGAATATACGGATCCGGCCGATGATAGCCGTATCAATATTTATTTGCCGGATAAGGGAGCCAAGAACCCTAAAGAGGTTAAATCTGTTGGTGTACGCAATAAATGGCAAGCCCGTTTTAATGCGTACCGGCTTTGGAACAAGCTCCGCTTTCAGCGCAAATCCATCACATTTGATGCAGCACCAGAATCAGAATTATTGGTATTACGAGACCGTATTGCTGTAGCGGATTATCGAAATGGCATCCATCAAAGCGGTGATGTGGTGAAACAAGAGGGTTTGATTCTTACATTGAGCCATGATGTCGATTTTATTGCTGGCAAGAGCTACGTGATTTATTTGCAAATGGGAGATGGTACCGTTGATCTACTTCCTATTACTGCCGGATCTGCTAAGAACAAAGTAGTTTTAGGGCGCTTGCCCAACGGGGCATTAAAGTTAAGTCCTGATGATTTTGTTAATACGATCTATACAGTTGTTAATGACGATACAAAGGACTCCTTACCTTATCTTGTCGCTAAGAAAGATCCGGTTGATAAGTTTTCAAATACCATTACGGCAGTAAATTACGATGTGCGGTATTACCTCAACGATAAAGACTTTATTGACGTGCCAGTTGATGATTCTCCGATTTACATTCGATACGACCAGCTTGATATTAATCTGGCGCGGTTATATCAGATGCAAAGAGGCGACTTGCCAACGACTGGAGAAATTAGCTTTATTGTTGAAGCCGGTGCTTTGGTTTCGAGCTCTAGTTCACTTCGACCAGAAACACGAATGGTTTATAAGTTTGACTATAACTCTAGTCCAGCAAAACAGGAGTTTATTGTACCTACCGCCCAAGAACTGCCAGCGATTGATACAGGAGAGTTTCCTCCTGGTCTTACTGTAAATCTTACGATTAAAGGTTCAGTGGTTGGGCGTGGGGGCGATGGTGGTTTGCCACATTTGGCCTTTGGTGCATGGTCTAGTGATCCTGATTATAACTTTGCCAAAACACGCCGTGATGGGTTCCAAGGTGCACCGGGTTTAATGAACCGGCACGGTAAATTGAACCTGATTATTGACGGCGGAACACTTGCTCGAGGCGGCTCAGGAGGTGGCGCTACTCCAAGTGGTATCTACACTGAACTAACTTATGGAGTTCAAGGAGTACCGGGTGGAGCTGGTGCACCTTTTGGACGGGTTATGACAGGTCAGCCAATTTACAATGATACTCAGGACTGGCGTTGGTACTTTAATGGCTATTTTATGGTGGATAAGGTTACTGATGCAGAAGCTTTAGTATCTGGTAAAGGATACCGAACTCAAAACGACCGCTATGTATCACCTTTGTCAGGCGATGGAGGTGGCTGGGGGCAACGTGGTACCAAGTCGACAAATAGTGGAACTTCGAACTGGAATTACCATGGCACGACTGAAGGCCAACCAGGTGCTGGTGGATCTGCAATTGTTGGAGTAGCACCACTTACAACTAAATTAATTAATGGAGGGAAAATTTTACAAACCCTTTAAAACTTTGAAAGAACTTAGAGCACTCAATTCGAGTGCTTTTTTCTGTCGCACCTATGATGGATTGGACAACGAACAACTACCGCTTCCGAGCGGTTTTTTATTACCTAAATTTTCTGGAGAAATAAATGGAACCAGTTTCCACTAGCGGTTTAACAGCACTATTAAAATTTTATGGGGCTGCAATTATGGTGACTTTAGCTGTCGCTTTAGTTGCAGCAGTTGTATTGATGACACGTATGCCACGTTCACCACAAGAATGGGCCGTGGGACTAATCTGTACGGTCGTATCAAGTCTTGCAGGCGGTTCATTCATTATTGTGAAATGGAGTCTTCATGAATGGATTACTGATATTTGGGGGATGATTGCACTAGGTGGATTCTTCTTTATTTGTGGTATTCCCGGCTGGGCTTTGGTCCGATGGATTTTTAACTTTATTGATAAACAGGAAGGCAAGACGATTGTCGAAGTGCTCAAAGAAGTTAAGAAAGCCAAAAGAGATATCGAAAACAGTTAATGCCGCCGAAAGGCGGTTTTTTAGACAAAACTCACTAAATTTGGCTTAATTTCAATTATCTGATTTTTATGAATTAATTTTAAAGCTACACGTATAAGAGTGAACAACATTTGCTGTTGACAGTGCAAGCCTCTGACGACTACTAAATTCTATTGACAGTCAATATTATGAAATGACCACCACAGAGTGGTTTTTCTATTTTTATGAGCAGGAAAAGTATGTATGAAGAGTGCGTCAACCAGCAGAAACAATTTTTTAACAAAGTCAGCGGAAGTCCTTCCGCCTGATATTAAAAAACGGATGGGGGTAAAGTTCGTCTATTAATTCTATGGGTAGTAAGAAATGTACTTTATTCCAAAAAAGCAAAAACCCCAGTGCGCCAACACTGAGGTTTTTAATTCCGCCAACCTATGCAAGTAAGAGGAAAAATATATCTATATGGAGCATTTTAAACCAATAGTGGAGCTTATAAAAGTGTCTATTGAAAAGTACGGCTTATGGCAAACAATAGTTGCATTTATTCTTTTGTTTTCCGTACCAATCTTAATGTGGAAGTTGGATGTAATTATTGCTTCTATAAAAGCATGAACCAACTTGAAAAAAACTGCGCCACCTTCGGGTGGCTTTTTTATATCTAAAGGAAACTGAAATGAATATTGAACAATATCTTGATGAGCTGATTAAACGTGAAGGCGGTTATGTAAATAATCCAGCGGATCGAGGAGGGGCAACAAAATTCGGTATTACTGAAGCAGTTGCTCGAGCAAACGGATTTAAAGGAAACATGAAGGATTTGCCGCTTGATGTCGCCAAGTCTATTTATCGGAAACAATACTGGATCTCGCCGCGTTTTGACCAGGTGAACGCCGTTTCTTCAGCAGTAGCGGAGGAGTTATTAGATACAGGAGTAAATTGTGGTACCGGCTTTGCAAAACCACTTTTACAGCGTGCAATAAACTTATTGAATAACCAGGGTAAAGCAGGGTGGCCAGATTTATCAGTAGATGGGATTTATGGTCCAGCGACATTAAATGCACTTAAGACTTATCTGGCCAAGCGTGGCAAAGAAGGGGAGAAAGTATTGGTGCGAGTACTAAACATCATGCAAGGGCAGCGTTACATTGAAATCTGTGAGCGTAATAAAAGCCAAGAACAATTTTTCTATGGTTGGATCGCCAATCGAGTGGTGATTTAAATGACTCAATCAGAAACAGTAACTGAGCTCACGCCATTTTTAGAATACTGGAGCAACGGGATTTATATGTTTAAGTGCCCGGGTTGTAAGTATTTACATCCATTCCATGTGAAGGAGGGCGCACATCATAATGGCAGCATCTGGAATTTTAACGGGGATGTTGAAAAGCCAACTTTTAGACCATCTTTACTGGTTAATTATCATTACCCAGCAAGCCGATGCCATCTGTTTTTGACTGAAGGAAAAATTCAATTCTTATCTGACTGCCATCATCAGCTCGCTGGACAAATTGTCGACATGGTACCAATAGGGGATCTTTAAAATGTGGATTGTTTTAGCAGCGAAAATAAAATCTTATTCATGATAGCATTTGGCCTGATTAAGTGAATCTATCAGGCTTTCAATATTTACAATTAAACCAACAGCGAGTTTGATTTGACCTATTAAAACGATATAGTCATCTATTGCATTTGGAATGGCTGTAATTTGCACATCTTCTTTTGAATTGAATAGCATGGTGCATATCCACTCATTCTCATTTTGATTTAATCGAGCAAAATGCAAAATATTTTCTCGGGTATCAACTATTTTACAGTGGCTCAAGTATTTAACTACAATTTCTAATGACTCTTTGTTGAAGTTAAAGTACCCTAATTTTAATAATTGGTCTAAATTGCTATTTAAAATATCAAAAGTTTCATAAAACACCTCAATTTTTGATTTTGAAAATGAAAATCTTCTTAAATAATTGCTTTTAAAAAGATCGCATAAATCGTTAATTTTAAAATCCATTTCCATTAATTTGGAAGTGTCTATATTGGGGTTATACTTTGATAAAGGTGTAATTAGGCCAGTTGCCGAAAACTTAAAATCATCAAAATTTTGTTTCAACAGAATAGATATATCTAGAAATCTCCTCACATCCTCATCAAATTTCTCGCGTCTCATTTTATTTTCATCTTCTATCTGTGTGATTTTTGAAATTGTATGTGCGAGAGAGTTTAGGAATAAACCTGTTAAAACAACCCCTCCAAATGATAGAAGAATAACTAAAATTCTTGTTAATTCGTTATTGGGTAAAATATCACCATATCCTAAGGTGGTTATGGTTACAAAAGTGAAATACAATGATGAAGAAAAGCTATTTGGATCGCTGACAGTTGCAGAAGTAAGCTTAAATTCAGGACATAAATATAATAACAATGCTGAGACAATGATTAGTACTAAGTAGCTCATACCTATTTTTAATGGGTGAATACTACCTAAAGCTTTAAAAGTTTTATTCATGGGTTATTTCACTTTATAAATGATTGGATAATATTGTAAGGAATCTTTAATGAGTAATACTATTTTGCTCTTTTAATTTATATTAAGTCAGACTGTGTTGATTAAAAAGGATATGACCTATAAATTTATTTTTTAATCCACTTGCCCGATGACAGGAATTAATTGGGATCCAGCCAAACGCGCCTTTCCAATCATTTCAACAAGTTCATCATGAGTTAAATTAAAAGAATCTTCACTATCAAAAACATAGACCATATTTTTGCCTTCAAATTCAGGTGGTATAGGTGGAACCAAACGCTTAGGAATAAGTGTTTGCGTTAATTGCTCATCTGTTAGATTGGTAAAGTTCATACTAGGTTCCTCATTAATAATTTAATTGAGCAAAAATTTGCTCAAAATTAGCAAAAAACAACTGAAATTGAGCAAATATTTTCTCATTTTGTTATCAATAGCAGCTCATCCCATCTAAACGGATTTCTACTAAGCTTGTCACGAGACATCGACCAGTTCCGACCGGGTACAAAACATGGTCCGACACCTAATTTTTTCTTTCCAAACTTATTATGGATACCATCCATTGCCTGCATTAAACATTCCTTTTTCTCTATGTGCGTAAAGTCGGTTAAGAGGTCATAAGTATGGCCAGACTTGGGCTCTAAACAGGTCAGCACAACACCGCATTTTTTATATTTAATTCCTTCTTTATAAATATCGTTCAACATCCTTGTCGCTGCTTTAACAAAATCAACTGCGCAATCAGTCGGTTCTGAAAATGAGCCTGTAATAGATTTATTATAAAACGGCACATTGGGGTCGAAAGGGTTTGACTGTACATACGCAATCATGCAACCGCACAACAATCCTTCATCACGTAATCTTTTACATGCATCTTGGGCATACATTGAGATTGCTTCTTTTAGATCCGTTAATTCAGTTACGCGACCACCGAAAGACCTTGAAGCAACAATCTGCTTTTTTGATGGGGGAGTGTGCTCGATCTCAATGCATGAGATACCTTGCAATTCGTAAATAGTACGAGCCATGACAATCGAAAATTGCCTTTGCATTTCTCGAGGCTCAGCACAGGCTAAATCAAGCACTGTATTAATACCCATACCTTGCAGCTTTTTAGCGTGCTTACGACCAACACCCCAAACTTCAGACACTTCAATGTTTCCGAAGTAATATTCTTTATTGCAAGGATCCATTCCGACCAGATCGCACACACTGTTAAAACCCGCATTCTTTTTAGCTATATGGTTAGCTATCTTCGATTCTGTCTTACTTCTACCAATACCAACGCAAACCGGTAATCCTAGCCACTTCCAAATTTGTTGGCGCATCTCTTGGCCAACCTTCTCTAAATCAAAGTTCTTCTCATAAGCTGTGAAATCAACAAAGCACTCATCAATCGAATAAGGTTCAACTTCTTCTGCGGTTACGTACGAGCTCAGAATCTTATGAAAACGTCTCGACATTTCTGCATACATTGCATAATTGCTTGAAAGAACGATTACATTATGTTGCTGAACAATGTCTTTAATTTGAAATAAAGGTACTCCCATCTTTATCCCGAGAGCTTTAGCTTCATTTGATCTGGCTACTGCACAGCCGTCGTTATTTGAGAGGACTATAGTACTTTTATTATTCAAACTTGGGTCAAAGACTCTCTCACATGAAACGTACATGTTATTGACGTCTATGAGAAAAAAAACTTTGTTCTCATGCTTCATGATCTTTTTCTTGTCATTTTAATGATATGAGTGACAACGCCCCAGATAATTAGTTCCTGACCATCTGCTAGATAAATATTTTTATACTCAGGGTTTTCTGCTTTAAGCCACTGACCAGATTCATCAATCATCAGACGCTTAACCGTAAAATCATTATCAATAAGCGCAACAACAATATCACCGTGTTTTGCATCGAGACTGCGATCGACAATTAGTTCATCATCAATATCAATGCCTGCATTTAACATAGAAAGCGAAGCAACTTTGACAATGAAAGTTGCAGTTTCATTTTTAATTAAGTGCTCATTCATATCGAGCGCTTTGTCGATATAATCTTGCGCCGGAGAGGGGAAGCCAGCGTTGATCTTCTCTAAAGCATAAGGCACAAGCATGTGTGTTGTAGGAACAACTTGCTTAATAGATAAGGCCTCAGATAAAACAATACCTTGTGTGAGGTACGGTTTTATCTGGATGATGGATGGTGCAATTTCGCTCATAGAATATCCCCTTAATTTGAATTTGTTACAAATTCAAATGATATGCTAGAGCACAGTTGAAATTCAAATTTAAAAAGCTGTGGATAAATAATGACTAGTCACAACTTGTCGTTCGTGATTGTGCGTTTGGTCGGAAAATGAACATTTAAATTGAGGGGATTTGCTATTTAAAACCAAAAACATACTTTTAAAATAGCACTTTATATAGTTTTAATCGTGGTATATGCTCTATTTTTTATTAATAATATTAATAGTTTTATTTTTTGATAATTATAGTTTTAATAATGTTTTTAATTAATTTTTAGATGGGTTTTAAGGAGTGGTTTTATAAATAATATTAATAAATATTTTTTATTTTAATTTCATTGTAACATATTGATTTTGTTATTTTAATTTAAATTTTTTATAAGTCGGTTTTTCCTTTTTATTTTATTTTAAAAGTTAAATATTAATTTAATCATGATGATGTTATTTTAGTGTATTTTTTACTTTATTTTTTGTGGTTTTTGAAAAATATTAAAACTCCAAGAGGTTGTTATTATTTTTGAGATGGGTTTTTTTATTGAAATTTTCTGTTACTTTTTTTTAGTGGATCTAAGCCATAGAGTATATATATTGATTTTCAACATTAATTGGAAATGAGTGGTGTATTTTAATGAGATTAATAGCATGGTTGATAACAGTTGCAGCAGTTATTATATTGTATTTTAGTATAAAGTTCGGTTTTGATTTAAAAACAGCAATATCTACTTTGTTTTATTTAATAATTTGGTCTGCATTTACTTATGTTATATATAGATTTTATGATGATGCTGGATATCCAAAAATTTGGTTCTACATTGTTTTCGGCATTTTATTAAGTTTCTGCTTTTATCCACTTTTGCAGTTTTATTCATTTAAACCAGTTAGTTATGATTTGTTGGACTGGTTGGGATTTAGAGAGAGAAGAGTTAGTAATGAAAATGAACAACGGTGGTTTGGACGAAATTATGGCAAATTCGGAATAACAGTTATATTTTCATTTATCGCAATAATAATTCAACAGTTATTTGATAATGATGATTAATTATATTGCAAAAATAACTGTCGAAAATGACAGTTATTTTTTATAAGTATTTAATTATTATTCTTTAGTGTGTTTTTTGGTTGAGCAGTGAACTCATCAGCAGGCATATCAAGGAAAAAATCGTTAGCTTCTTCATGCTTACAGTGCAACCATTTATCTCTTAAATTTGGAGGTATCACAATGATAGAGCGCTTTTCGTCAGTAGGCGCGTGAAACTGGTTCATTAAAGGGTGGTGGTCAGAATTAATTGTGAGCATGCTCATAGATCTGATTTCTTCGCCGTTGACTACCGCATATTCATAAATGCCGGCAATAGTGAAAGGCATATCATCTTTCCGATAAATTCCCCACCATTCAGGCTTATTATTTATGTACTTTGGTTCAAAAATCACATCGGCAGGAATTAAACAAAATTGGTTTTTCTTCCATGCATTCCTGAAACTTAGCTTTTCGTGAACCGTCTCGGTTCTCGCATTGTAAGTGTTATGAACTTTTTTAAGATCTTTAACCCAAGGGGCTACTAAGCCAAATCTTGCCAAACGCCATTCCATTTGTTCTTTTTTTGAAAATAAAAGTGGAGCCTCATAGTTAGGGTATATGTGAGATTTATATTCAAAAGTTGGCTCAAACAGATCCAGCAAGTGAATTCTATCTTTGGCGATTGGTTCATAGTTTGAGCACATTATATTTATCCTTAAAGTTAAGCTCTCATCTTTTTCTTAATATCTTTATTTAATTCAATATAATTTTCATTCATTAAATCATAAAGTTTTTGATAGCTTACAAATTCATACCTTTTATTTCCAAAATAATATTCAAATTTAACAATACCAGCACCTTCATATCTATTAATTAAATATTTATAAGAATTGTTAATTTCATTGTTATTTTCTATTCTTGAAGGATTTATAAAAGTATTATTCCATTTGTTTTTTGAGCTGTAAGGTGATAGTAAGTTATAGATAGGTTTGTAAATATTTAATACAAAATCATTATTGAAATTAATAACTTGATTTGCAAGTTCATAATAATCATTAAGTAGATTTTTTAGTGACTCGTCATTGTTATAGTCTAGATATCTTTCTATATACATATTAAAATCTTCTAAGTGTTTGTTTTCCTGTTCGATTTTTTCTCTATACAAGGTGTTCGCAATAAAATATTCTTTGTCATTATTATACGTGTAGTAAATGTCAATAATTCTGAAGCATACTTTATTAATAGAGTTTTTAAAATGATATAGGTTCTCATCAGCTGCTTTCAAAAGATCTAAATTAGTATCAAAATTTTTCTGCTCTTTCCATGCATCATATGCATAAATTACAACAAAGCTTGCATATAAAGTCGCGATTACACCTAACATTGATATATATAGTGTCATATAGTCTTTTATTGTTGTGTTGTCTTTTGCGAGAGGTAACCAAAAGCAACCACCCCAAAAAATATTAAGAATTACTGTACCGGCCACTAATAGTAAAGCTAGAAAACCAAATGCAAAGACGAAAAGGTGATTTTTCGCTAAATTTCTTAAATAAATTTTTAATATGTCTTTCATAAATAAGCCTATTAGTTAATTATAAATAATAATGTTTAATGAAATGGGTAAATTATGTTCAGTCACATCTTTTAAATATCAATATAATCTACCAGCTATATACAATATTTCTCTTTATTTAGCTTCGTATCACACTCATAACTATAAAATTATTTTGCAAACCTAATGACCATCCTGACTCTTTATAGAATGGTTCGCCATATTTAATTGTGTGCTTAATATAAAAGTAAACCCAATCTTTCATTTGCTAATTCTCAATTTTTCAGAAGATGACTTAATATTTAGGACCATCTTAACCAGCCCAACTATTCACAATATCTGCTAATAATAATATTGTTATGCTCAATCCATTTTTCTCTCATATTCCTTATTGATTTTTGTTCAAAGTAGGTTCTGTTATTGATCAAAGCTTTTGAAATGTCAGATAACACAACATTTTCAATCATATTCATAGCTTTACGAAGATCGTCAAAAGTTACTTGGACATACCCATCGGTTACATCATTATCATCATCACCAACCATGTGATTAATGAGTTTTTTAATTGTGTAACTACCAATCGCTAGACTATTTGCAATTGTTCCAAAGGTTCTCCGCAAGTCATGGAATGTAAATTGAATGCCAGTTGTTTCAGTAATCGTATAACGAGCTTCACGCTTATCAACGATATGTGAATCAAGCGTATCACCAGCGAAAACGTATTTATTATTACCCGCAAGTTTTTTTCGTTCTGCCAAGATATACCAAAGCATTTCTCCCATCGGTAGTAGTAGGTCTTCATGATTTTTGGGATCCTGAATTTTTATAGTTCCATATTTTAAATCAACATTTGCCCATTCCAGTGTTTCACCTTCTTCTCTTCTGAATCCGGTTAGGATCAATAGAAGTAAGAAGTCCTGATTTGTGTATGCACGATGATTTAAATTTTGGTTGCCTGACCACCAGGTAGTGCATACAGCAAGTGACCAGTCATGTATCTGGTCTGCTCGAATATATCCCTTACGGCGTTTTATCTTGTTCCATTTCTTCTCTTTATAAATAACTCCAACAGGACTTTTTTCTGTGATAATTTTATCATCATTATCGTTATATAGAATTGAGGCATTGAAGTTATAAACGGCTGATAAAAACTTCATTGCAAGGTTGGCTTGCGCTAAACTTCTCTCAGATAAGTCCATATGCTTGTTTAAAGTCATTTTCTGAGAAATTTCAGTAATCTTGATGTTTTTCCAATCTTTAAAATAATCATTGGCACATCGGTCATAAGCATCAATCGTATTGGCGCTTAGCTTTTTTTTACTTTTGTAGACTTCATATGCTTGTTCAAGCGTTGGAATTAATTCATTTGCTTCTTTTTCGGATTTAAAATCATTCTTTAATTGTCTTTTTTGAGCAACTGGATCAATACCTTGATGCATCATTAACAATATTTTTTTAGCTTCAGTACGTGCTTGCTCAAGAGTATATACGCCGTGTTTACCAATGGATTTCCTTTTGTTTCGGCCATCGGGCATTCTCGTTTCAACAAAATAGGTTTTCGACTTTGTTGCAATTAAACCAAAACCAATAGTAACTGAGTCACGATAAAATTTAGTTCCCGTTTCTTCGAGCGGGATGTTGTCGATAAATGTTTTTGTAAGTTTATATCTTTGGGTCATGATGACTTAAAAAGGACGAAACGATATGCAGCAATATACCACAATATTTCTGGAGCCTACTATAAGCCTATTTTTGATTGATTTGGTTGAAAATAATAGGTTTTTAAATTGATGATTCTTGACTTAAGTTGTTGTTTTTATAATTAAATAAATGCTCCGAAGATGCCGCTGCATGTGTCGTTACCCTGAACCCGATGAGTTCAAGGTGGAGGCGACGTATA
>JBLZXS010000220.1:855-4889 GCA_050285325.1 Acinetobacter sp. | reverse complement strand
CTTTTATTGATTTTGCCACAGATTTAATTGGTCCATGGGCAGGCTACTTTGTCGGTTGGACCTATTGGCTGTGTTGGATCACCATTGGTATTGCTGACTTATCCGCGATTATTTATTACCTGCAATTCTTTAACGGAGGGCTGCCGTTTACGCCTGGAGAAGGGGTAATGATCAGTGTTGCAGCCATCGTGTTTATTATGGGGCTGAATCTGGTTACGGTTAAATTATTCGGTGAACTGGAGTTCTGGTTTGCCTTAATCAAGATTATTGCCATTGTGGTACTGATTGCGGTCGGTCTATGGATGATCTTTACCGGATTCACTTCAACCGCAGGTGAAGTGGCTTCATTTACCCATCTTTGGTCACATGACGGTATTTTCCCAACAGGGGTAACCGGCTTCTTGGCAGGTTTCCAGATTGCGATCTTTGCCTTTGTTGGGGTAGAACTGGTTGGTACCACTGCAGCTGAAACCAAAGATCCAGAGCGCAACTTGCCTAAAGCAGTCAACTCGATTCCGATTCGTATCATCATTTTCTACGTATTGGCATTGGTGATTGTAATGTCGGTAACGCCATGGAATAAAATTGATCCAACCATTAGTCCATTTGTAAACCTGTTTAGCCAAGCAGGTATTGCAGCAGCGGCAATTATCATGAATCTGGTGGTGTTATCTTCAGTGATGTCATCCATGAACAGCGGGGTGTTCTCGACCAGCCGTATGCTGTTCGGTCTGTCACGTGAAGAACAAGGTCCAAAAGCATTTGGACATTTAAATAAACGTGCCGTTCCAGCGAATGCCTTGTATTTCTCTGCGGTGTGTTTACTACTTGGTGCTGCATTACAGTACTTTGTGCCGAACACCGTTGAAGCCTTTACTTTGGCAACCACGCTTTCAACCATCTTGTTCATCTGTGTATGGTTGATGATTATCTGGAGTTATATTGTTTACTATAAAACCCGTCCAGAACTGCATGCCAAATCGACCTTTAAATTACCGGGTGGATTGTTTACCTGCTGGGTGGTGATCATCTTCTTTATTGGCATGATTTACGTCTTGTCTCTGGAAGCAGATACCATGAAAGCGCTGATGGTGAGTCCAATCTGGTTCATTATTTTGATTATTGGTTATTTTGGTTTCTACAAACCGAAACATAAATAAGTCCTTTGTTTGTGAAAACGCCAGTCTGAAACTGGCGTTTTTTTTTAACTAGCGATAATCTCTAGCGTTTAGCGCTTTGGTCACGGCGGTGATCGAGTTATACTTCTTCGAAAACATAGGATAGGTGGTCAGATGCGTCTTGTCATTTGCTACATCAGTTTATTGGCAGCAGGTTTTGCCTTGGTCGGTTGTGGTCAGTCTGGAGCTTTGCAGTTACCGAGTGACCCAAATTACGACAAGCGTTCAAAATATTTGTTATATCCCAATGTCGATCCAAAACAGCAATCTGAGCAGAAGCAACAGTCTGAACAGAAACAGCCTGTAGCACCTGCTGAGTCTAATTAGCCTTCAACACCGTAGCTTTTAACCGCTTAACGCTTTCATAGAAAGGATACATTCATGAGTTTTACCCGCATTAATGGGGTTTTGCACGCAGAGCAATGTTCATTGCAACAACTTGCGCAGCAATTTGGCACGCCACTTTATGTTTATTCAAAAGCCACTTTTGAAAAGCATTATCTCGATATGGATCGTGCATTTAGCTTTATCGATCATCAAATTTGTTTTGCGGTAAAGTCAAACTCTAATATTGCGGTATTGAATGTACTGGCGAAGCTGGGTGCAGGTTTTGATATTGTCACTGGCGGTGAACTTGCACGTGTACTGAAAGCAGGTGGGGATGCTTCTAAAATTGTGTTCTCTGGTTTAGGCAAGTCAGAAGCGGATATTAAAAAAGCTTTGGAAGTCGGTATTTCCTGCTTCAATGTTGAATCCTATGCAGAACTGGATCGCATTCAAAAAGTGGCGGCTGAACTGGGTAAAAAAGCCCCGATTTCTTTACGTGTAAACCCGGATGTCGATGCTAAAACCCATCCTTATATTTCAACGGGTTTAAAAGAAAATAAATTCGGTATTCCATCGGACAGCGTATTTGAGACTTATCAATATGCAGCGTCTTTGCCGAATCTGGATGTAGTCGGTATCGATTGTCACATTGGTTCACAGCTCACAGAAACTCAACCTTTCGTGGATGCGCTCGATCGTGTGATCATGATGATTGAAAAACTCAAAGAATTGGGTATCAATCTAAAACACATCGACATCGGTGGTGGTTTAGGCGTGACTTATAAAGATGAAACTCCTCCAAGTGTTGCTGAATATGCCAATGCCTTGAAACCGGCTTTAGAAAAACTGGGTTTAAAAGTTTATATGGAACCGGGTCGCAGTATTTCTGCCAATGCGGGTGTCTTGCTGACCAAAGTCGATTTGCTCAAACCCACCAATCACCGTAACTTCGCGATTATTGATGCGGCTATGAATGACCTGATCCGCCCTGCTTTATACGAAGCGTGGATGGATATTCAGGAAGTCACTCCACGTTCTGACGTTGAAGCCAAAGAGTGGGATGTGGTGGGTGCAATCTGTGAAACAGGTGATTTCCTGGGCAAAGAGCGCAAACTCGCACTGAAAGAAAATGATGTACTTGCAGTATTGGGTGCAGGTGCATACGGTTTCGTGATGAGTTCGAACTACAACAGCCGTGGTCGTGCGGCTGAAGTGATGATCGATGGTGATCAGGCACATTTGATTCGTGAGCGTGAAAGCATTGAATCATTATGGGATAAAGAGCGTTTATTGCCTTAAGGAGTAATGCAAGATGTTTTTAGAATTTACTAAAATGCATGGTCTGGGCAATGACTTTATGGTGGTTGATCTGATCAGTCAGCGCGCTTACCTGGATACCATGACTATTCAGCGCTTGGCCGACCGTCATTTCGGGATTGGTTTCGATCAGCTTTTAATTGTTGAGCCGCCCGATTTACCCAATGTCGATTTTAAATATCGTATCTTTAATGCGGATGGTTCTGAAGTCGAGCAATGTGGCAATGGGGTACGTTGTTTTGCCCGTTTTGTGCATGAACGTCGATTGACCACAAAAACCAAAATTAAAGTGCAAACCAAAGCCGGTATTGTAGAGCCTGAACTGGGTCAAAATGGCTGGGTTCGCGTGAATATGGGCTATCCAAAATTCTTGCCGAACCAGATTCCGTTCCTTGCTGATGCACCTGAAAACTTGTATAGCTTAGCTTTGGCCAATGATGAAAGTATTATCATTGATGTAGTCAACATGGGTAATCCGCATGCAGTGACCATTGTTCCGGATGTTATTACCGCTGATGTGGCAGGTATGGGTCCGCAAGTTGAATCGCATGAACGTTTTCCACAGCGCGTCAATGCCGGTTTTATGCAAATCATTGATGAAAATCATGCACGTTTACGTGTGTTTGAACGTGGTGTCGGTGAGACGCTGGCATGTGGCACCGGTGCTTGTGCAGCGGCTGTTTCAGGTATACGCCGTGGCTTGCTTGCCAATATGGTAGAAATTGAACTTGCCGGTGGTAAGCTGCAAATTGAATGGCGTGAAGGTGATGTGGTCTGGATGACCGGTCCAACAGCAAATATCTATGAAGGCCGTATCGATTTAAGTTTTTACCAACAATAAAACGTATGGTTTGACTGAAAAAGCACTGTCATCATGATGGTGCTTTTTTATCTGTGGAATCATGGATTGTGCAAGTTAAAATCAAATAGATACAATGAAAAGAAAGGGCGTATCCTAGGGTGTGCTTGATTATTTAATCTAATCTGGTTAAACATGAATAATATATCGCCGTTGATAGCGCCCATTAAATACAGTGAGAAAAAACGTGATTGATCCAGAGATGCAGATACGTTCTCCTGCTGATTTATTACTAATGTGGTTAAAAGAACGCGAAATTCAAAATCAGTCCAGACATACTTTGCAGGCCTACGAACGTGATGTCTCGGATTTTTTAAATTTTTGTGAAATCAAAAAACTCGATTTAGCGGATG
>JBLZXS010000220.1:0-845 GCA_050285325.1 Acinetobacter sp. | reverse complement strand
GCACAAAAAGTTGAACAGCAGCAATTAAGTTCCAGTAGCCTGCAACGGCTTTTATCTTCCATTCGTCAATTTATGAAATGGGCAGAGCAAGGGCAATATCTGGCTTTTAATCCGGCGGATGATTTTCAGTTAAAACGTCTGCCTAGACCACTGCCGGGTATGATAGATATTGAAACCGTTAATCAAATTTTAGATCAGCCGAAACCTGAAAAACCGATAGAGCAACAAATGTGGTTGCGTGATAAAGCAATCTTGGAGTTGCTGTATTCAAGTGGTTTACGCCTGGCAGAAGTGCAAGGCTTACGCATTAAGGATATCGACTTTAATCGGCAGCTGTTACGCATTACCGGTAAAGGTAATAAAACCCGTGTGGTACCTTTTGGTTCCAAAGCCAAAGATGCGGTGATGCTGTGGCTGCAAGTTTATCCTTTATGGAATGGTGATTTTGTACCGGATGCCAATGTTTTTATTACCCAAAAGGGCAATCCGCTCGGAGCAAGACAAATTGAAAATCGGGTTAAGTTTCAGGCACAACGTGCAGGGGTAAATGTAGACTTGCATCCGCATTTATTACGTCATTGTTTTGCCAGTCATATGTTGTCCAATAGCAGAGATTTACGGGCAGTTCAAGAGATGTTAGGACACAGTAATTTAACCACCACGCAAATTTATACCCATGTTGATTTTGATCATCTTGCGCAAGTCTATGATCAGGCACATCCTCGAGCTCAACTCAAAAAATTGCAGTAGTAAATATTGAAAGATATCCAAATGTTGTTTTATTGTTATTCTGGATTTTTTCAGAAAAAGCACGTAAATTAATGAAACTTAAATAAATCTATGAG
>JBLZXS010000219.1:0-2255 GCA_050285325.1 Acinetobacter sp. | reverse complement strand
GGGCTAGATTTATTCGATTTAATTTGTACTAGCGCATCAGTCTGATACTGCTCATGTGTAGTGCGTAAATATAAAATGGCACAAATTAAAGTTAATAAGATGCAAAGAACTATTACTTTCCACTGTTCTATCAGTGAAAAAAATAACTCTTTTAGGTCAATTGTGTCATCGTTGGTATTTGAATTCTGATTCATAGTTTAATTACTAAATAAATTTAAATATGGGATTGCCAGTCTGAAATATAAGATTCGATAGTATTGCAAGTCTGTTCAAAAAAATATGAATCAGCTTTGTAGGGAGGAGTCGAAATTTTTTTTTCAAAACTAAATTTGTATTTTTAATATATTCAGCTTGGACGTGCTTTGTAATAAGAGGTCGCATAGCAATACTGAATTGATTCATACATGCAATCGGTTTATCTTCTGCCGAATAATTGATCCTGTTAGATAAGCCTTCAGACTGAGTATTTAAACTAACATGATCATGCTTAAAGAAATATTCAGCCGTAAAATTACGACGAATATTTCGTATACAAACTGGTAAAATATTCTGAATTTGCATCATCTTAATTATTACCAATCACCTGGAATGTGCTCACGGCTCCGGCAAATGGTACAATTTGACCAATAATTCGTTGCCAGCGTGTTAAACCACTCGCATCGATATAGACAATGTCATTTTTTTTCATATGGAATTGATTGGCCAGACCTAAATTACCAAAACTACTTAAATTTAAGTGATAAACCGTCGATTGCTTTGTAGTTAGGTCAGTACGCATTACATAAATTTTAGCAGCGCTTGCTGAGTTTGGGTTTATCCCTTCGCTTTCACCCAATACATCACTAAGAGTCATACCTTGATCACGTAATGTAAGAGCTTGGCTTTTATTTGATTCACCCATGACATAAAGTTTCTGATTCTGTTTAGTATTTACAAAAACTGTATCGTTAGGCTGAATAAGTAGATTATGTAAAGATAGTCCATGCTTCTCAAGTTGAAGAACATTCAGGTCATAAGTCTGACCATTTCGAATCAGTTGAATATTGGTATTATCACCTGTTTCAGTATTAATGCCGCCTGCCTGACCTAATGCTGTATAAATACTAATAGGCTGGTCATTTAAAGTGTATTGACCACTACGCATAACCTGTCCATTAACGAAGTAACGGTGGCCTTCATAAGACAAAACCCGCACCACGACATCCGGCTGTTTTAAATAGCGCGCAAATTGACTGTGTAAAAAACGATTGGTTTCAGCAAGTGTTTTACCTGCAACTCGAACTTGCCCGACTAAAGGAAGTTGAACATTACCATTTGAGTCAATTGGGTATCCTGCAGCTTTTACATTCGAAATATCTTGAATTGGTGGTGTGATTTCAGGATAAGCCCATAAATAGATAGAAAGTATATCGCCTGAACTTAATCTATAAGTTTTTTGATTTTTATTAAATAAATGAAAGATTGAATTAGAGTTTTGAGCCAGTTTTGATTCAATAGCAGGAATATTGTCCTGAGTCAGTTGAATAACTGCAAGCTCGGATCCTTGATCGGTTTTATAACTTCCCTGAGCGGGTAAATCATAGGTTTGTAAACCAGAAGTAATAGCACAACCTGAGAATAATAATGAAATTGCTAAAACAAGAGGGGTACTTTGGTACTTCACATTTAAAACCCTTATTTGTAATTTATAGTGACTTTGAATCCTTTAATAAAAAGAATTGTATTCTAAAAAGCAAGCATTGGGTATGCCTATGTATAGATAAATGAGAATATCTGAAAACAACTTATCATATAAAATCTGTTATATTTATTCTTATAGTTTAGGTATATCTTTGTTTAGCAGATAACAAGATCTTTGGTTGGGTTAAATATGTTTCAAATTGAGCAGCTTAAAATAGCAATTATTGGACTAGGTTATGTAGGTTTACCGCTAGCTGTTGAATTTGGTAAGAAGGTACCCGTCGTTGGTTTTGATATCCATCAAAAACGTATTGATGAATTGAAGTTAGGTAAAGACCATACCTTAGAGGTATCCCCGGAAGAACTAAAACAATCGGCGCATTTGAGCTATACCACCAGTTTGGATGACTTAAAAAGTTGTAATTTCTTTATTGTGACAGTTCCTACCCCAATCGATGAGTTTAAGCAACCTGATTTAACACCTTTAGTTAAAGCATCTCAAAGCATCGGCAAGGTGCTGAAAAAAGGTGATATCGTCGTTTACGAGTCGACGGTTTATCCAGGCGCGACAGAAG
>JBLZXS010000218.1:0-19128 GCA_050285325.1 Acinetobacter sp. | reverse complement strand
TAGGCAGCTAGAGCGTATGATTCGTCGTTTGCGACTAAAAAATGCAAATTTGATTTACGAGAGAAAATGCGCTCTCGGCATGCATCTATGAGTTTCATCACCAGCGTCGAAGCCAGAAACACCCCCAAAGTACAAAGCGATCATAGCATAAATGTCAAAAATTACGATCTCTTTTCTGAACATTTACACAACTAGATGCGCTTAATTACATTATTGCGCTAATATTTTACTTTTCAAGCCTAATAACAGAAAAAATTATGAGCTATTTACTTGCCCTTGATCAAGGGACCACGTCTAGTCGAGCAATCATTTTCAATGAACATGGACAAGTTCAGGCAACTGCTCAACGTGAAACCCATATAAAAACACCCCATTCAGGTTGGGTCGAACAGGATGCCCTGGAAATATGGACGACTCAAATTGCCGTGGTACAACAAGCCCTGGCCTCTGCTCATATTCTTGCCAAAGACATTAAAGCCATTGGATTGACCAATCAACGTGAAACCACAGTCGTTTGGGACAAGCGTAATAACCAACCGCTCGCCCCAGCCATCATTTGGCAAGACCGCCGAGCAACCGAATGGTGTAATCAACTCACGCAACAAAATCTACTTGATAAAATTCATCATAAAACCGGTTTACGCATAGACCCCTATTTCAGTGCCGGAAAATTAGTTTGGTTATTGGAAAATATAGCTGGTTTACGCGAACTTGCCGGACAGGGTCATGTGGCATTCGGTACGGTCGATAGCTGGCTGATGTGGAATCTGACTCAAGGTGCTGAACATGTGATTGAAGTCAGTAATGCTTCTCGCACCATGCTGATGAACCTGCAAACTCAGACCTGGGATGAAGAGCTGCTTGAGTTGTTTAATATTCCTCATTCCGTTTTACCCAAAATCATTTCTTCCGACAGCTATGTGGCCGATACTGCACCGGGTCTGCTCGGTGCAAATATTCCCATTACCGGCATTTTGGGCGATCAGCAATCTGCCTTGTTTGGTCAATCCTGCTTTGAAGTCGGTACTGCAAAAAACACCTACGGTACGGGTTGCTTCATGCTATTTAATACCGGTCATCAGGTGCAATTCAGTCAAAATAAATTGCTCAGTACACTTGCCTGGCAATGCCAGGAGCAAACCACCTATGCGCTGGAAGGCAGCGTATTTATGGCAGGTGCCATTGTGCAATGGTTACGTGATGGTTTAGGGATTATCCAAAAGAGTAGCGAAGTGGAAAAACTGGCTTGCCAAGTCAGTGATACTGATGGTGTCGTTTTGGTGCCTGCTTTTACCGGACTGGGCGCTCCACATTGGGATAGTGATGCTCGCGCGCTACTGTGCGGGATGTCGCGCGGAACCAATAAAGCCCATATTGCCCGTGCAGCCTTAGAGTCAATTGCTTTTCAAGTATCTGACGTACTCACGGCGATGCAGGCAGACATTCATCATCCCTTGAAAGAATTACGCGTAGATGGTGGCGCCAGCCAAAATGATATGCTGATGCAATTCCAGGCGGATATTCTCAATGTTCCGGTGCTACGTCCAAGGATGCTGGAATCGACCGCATGGGGCGCGGCAGCGATGGCGGGTTTAAAGGCCGGCGTATTTTCCAGCATGAACGATATTTCAGCCTCCTGGAAATTAGAGCGCGCCTTTGAACCGAACATGAATGCAGATCAGCGCCAAAGTCGTTTAAGCCAGTGGCAAACTGCACTGAAACGTGCCAAATCAGATCTCTAATATTGTGAAAGATAGTCTTGATGATAAAAAACCGCTGAATTCAGCGGTTTTTTATGTTTTAGAGGATCAGCATTAATGTGCGTGACCACCGCTATCCACACCCAATTTGGGCCTTGGCGCGAGCCAAACAATCAGCGCTGCAAAAACAAAGACCAGGGTTAAAATTAAAAACACATGGTTGGCTGATAAAGTTAAAGCTTCCTTATCCACCAGACTGGATATATAACCCAGCGCCCCTTCTGAACTCATACCACTTTGCATCAAGGTATTTTGCACTTCAGCCACATGTAAATTGGAAACCATCTCGCTACGTGACACTTTGCTATGATCATCCCAAATCGTCACCGCAATTGAAGCGCCGATTGCTCCGGCCATGGTCCGCAAGAAATTCATTAATCCTGCGGCAGATGCCATTTCATGCGGTTGTACCGAAGCCAATGCCATATTCGACAACGGAATAAAGAAAAACGGTACTGCAAAGCCCTGTAAAATTTGTGGCCAGGCCAAGGCCATAAAGTCTGCATCGGTCGTCCAGAAAGCCCGCATTAAGGTCACTATCGCCAAAAGGCTCAAGCCGAAACTGGCTAAAATCCGCTGATCATATTTGGTTGCCATTTTTGCCACAATCGGAGACATGAGCAAACTACCCAAGCCCATAGTCGCGGTTAAATAACCGGCCCAAGTGGCGGTATAACCCAAGTTGATTTGTACCCACTGCGGAATCAGCACGATACTGGAAAAAAATGCACCGAAAGCGAAGGCTAAAGATAACACCGAGAAGGTAAAGCCGCGATAACGGAAGATCTGAATATTGACCACCGGATGCCGCTCGGTCAGTTCCCAAATAATAAACAGAATTAACCCGACTACAGTGATTACCGCTAGGACACAAATAAAGGTGCTGTTAAACCAGTCATTTTCATGACCAAGATCAAGCATTAACTGTAATGCGCCAATCCATAAAATCAGCAAAAACAGGCCAATGGTGTCAATTCTGATTTTTGAAATTAAGGTTTCCGCAGGTTTCAACAAGCGCAGTGCAGCAATCGCACAGAAAATTCCGACTGGAATATTGATAAAGAAAATCCAGTGCCAAGACAGGTTATCACTGATCGAACCACCCAAAATCGGTCCAAGAATTGGCCCGACTACCGTGGTCATCGCCCACATCCCCATGGCCTGAGACTGCTTTTCCGGAGGGAAAATACGCATCAGCAAAGTTTGACTGAGTGGCATGATCGGGCCACCAAACAAGCCCTGTCCGATTCGGCACATCACCAACATTTCCAAACTGGTAGATAAACCACAGAGAATGGAAAAAACCGTAAAGCCAATCAGACTGATCACAAACAGCCGTACTGCACCAAAACGCCCTGCCAACCATCCCGTCAACGGCACACAAATCGCTTCGGCAACCGCATACGAAGTAATCACCCAAGTGCCTTGTGTACTGGACACCGCCAGACTACCGGTGATATGCGGCACTGAAACATTGGCAATGGTCATGTCCAAGACCACCATAAAGTTGGCCAAAGCCAACACAAAGGCAGCAAGGATCAGGCGCCCCCCTTTCAGATCGCCAAATGCTACGTAGTTACTATTATTCATAAGCGACTACTTCGAAGCGAGGTTAATTTTCGCTTCCATCGATAAACCCACACGTAATGGATGTTCAGAAAGTTCTTTAGGATCAAGGGCAATACGCACCGGTAAACGCTGTACCACTTTAATCCAGTTACCCGTCGCATTTTGTGCAGGAATTAAGGCAAAGGCTGAACCTGTACCACCTGAAAAGCCCACCACTGTGCCGTGAAACTCAACATCATCACCATATAAATCAGACGTGAGTGTGGCTTTCTGTCCGGCTTGTACCTTTGCAAGCTGGCTTTCTTTAAAGTTGGCATCGACATAGAGTTTATTAATCGGTACTAGCATCATTAAAACGCTGCCTGCGGCAACACGCTGTCCCACCTGAATATTACGGCGGGTAATCACACCATCAAACGGTGCCTTAATTTCTGTCCGTTCCAGATCAAGCAAAGCCTGTTTTAAATGTGCCTGCGCAATCTGTACATCAGGTGTCGATGTTTCATTACTACCGCGAATCAAGGCTTCATTAGCTGCCAAGGTACTTTGTGCCGCTTTTTGACTGGATTGTGCCTGAGCCAAACCAGCTTTCGCCAAATCCAAACCGGCCCGAGCATTATTCACCGCACTCTGTGCAGTGCTAAGTTCTTCTTTCGAAATTGCACCTGAAGCACTAAGTTGTGTACGTCGTGCCAAATCATCCTTTGCTTTATTCAGCTCAGCTTGGGCTTTAGCGACCTGTGCTTCTGCGCTGTGAATGCCATCATCACTGACAAAGACCTGTGAATTTAAGGCACTACTGTTGGCTTGCGTCTGTTTGTATTGACGTTTTGCTTTCAGCAATTCTGCTTGCGCCTGTGCAACCGCAATTTCTGCATCACGATTGTCCACCCGAACCAAAATATCACCCTGCTTTACCGCTTGAGTATCACTCACCATAACCTGTGCAACTTGCCCATTTACCATTGAAGTAATGGATGCGGTTTCTGCACCGACATAGGCATTATCGGTAGTGACTGAATGATTTAAAAACAATGCCCAGATGGCATAGAGAATAACTGCAATGATGAAAATCAAGGCTATAACAGTTAAAGCTTTCTTGCGTTTGCTTTTTAAGGCAGCATCCGAAATGGCTTGATCTTGTTCTGTTTCTGGCAGGGTGTTTTGAACATCTGTCATCGATTATTCCTAAATCTAGCAGACTTGGTCACCATCCATCCTTGATGTCGTTCTCAAATGAAACGAACAGGCATGCTAGACAATTGATTGTCATGAGACGGTAGCGATGAGAAAGTCATTTTTTTCAATTATTGATGCCGCAATTTTAATAACAAAAAATCATGATACGAGAATAAAAATGTAACTCACCAGTTTTATAAATAATTTCGGCACTGAATTTTCATTCAATGCCGAATATTTAACTCACTTCTTTTGAGTTTAAATGGTCAAACTTAAGCCGAACTTAATAAGCATAAGAGGCAATTGCAGTCGCAATCGGCTTGTCCTCATTATTCACCAAGGTCATACGCATGGTGCAGCCCTTACGCCCCAAACGCAAAGTCTCTGCTCGCGCTGTAAATGACTGACCACGACCCGGAGCAAGATAATCGACCCGCATATCCACAGTCGCTAAACGCGAAACCTTTTTGATGGTATCCGGCAAATCTTCAGGATTGGCCTTTTTATACAATTCACCCATGGCCACAATGCCACCAATACTGTCCAGAATGGTCGCAGCCACACCACCATGCAAAATCTGGAATGCTACATTACCAATCATGAACGGCTGCATTTCAATATAAGCTTCGATCTGTCCTTCGACTACCCGCATGGTCATGCCATTATGATGAAAAAAAGGAGAACTATTAAATGCCTTGCACAACTGCTTAAGCACGACATCAATATCCACTTTCGCGCCTAAATGTATGTTACCGGTCCAATTTTTCTCTACTTGCGTCATAGTCTGCTCGAATACCTTAATTTGAGAAATAGCTATTAACTTTTGCCCCAAAAATTTAATTCTGGGGCTACAATAGCCATAGTTTAATACTGATCATTGAGTTTGTTATGACTTATACGTTCAATCGTCCTGCATTTCCTGCCACTCGCATGCGCCGAATCCGAAAAAATGACAAATTGCGTTCTATGGTACGTGAAACCCAGTTGACGACAGATCATCTCATTTACCCAGTATTCGTACTCCCGGGACAAAACCAGACTCAAGATATTCCAAGCATGCCCAATGTTCAGCGGCTTTCTGCTGACCTGCTGTTAAAAAAATCAGAACGCCTGCTTGAATTGGGCGTATCTAAACTGGCTTTATTCCCTGTAACACCACAAGAAGATAAAAGCTTAACTGCAGAAGCTGCCTGGCATGAAGATGGTCTGGTACAAAACACCATTCGCCTGCTGAAAAAAGAATTGCCGGAAATGGTGCTGATCACTGACGGTGCATTGGATCCTTATACCACGCATGGTCAGGATGGCATTATTGATGACACCGGTTATGTGCTGAATGATGTAACCGTTGAATGCCTGATTAAACAAGCCTTGAGTCATGCCGAAGCCGGTGCAGATGTGGTTGCTCCCAGTGACATGATGGACGGTCGTATTGGCGCGATTCGTACTGCGCTTGAGGCCAATGGTCATATCTATACCAATATCATGGCCTATTCAGCGAAATATGCGTCCAGTTTCTACGGCCCTTTCCGTGATGCAGTCGGTTCATCCAGTAACCTGAAAGGTGGCAACAAATACAATTACCAGATGGATATCGGTAACCGTGCCGAAGCATTGCATGAAATTGCACTGGATATCCAGGAAGGTGCAGACATGGTAATCGTGAAACCGGGTATGCCCTATCTCGATATCGTGCGTGAAGTAAAAGATACTTTTGGTATTCCAACTTTCGTTTATCAAGTCAGCGGTGAATACGCAATGCTCGCCGGTGCCATTCAAAATGGCTGGTTATCGGATGATGTGATTATTGAATCGCTGATGAGTTGCCGCCGTGCCGGTGCCGATGGCATTTGGACTTACTTCGCTGAAGAAGCTGCACTTAAACTGAAAGACATGAAATAAGGAATAGTGGCTTAAGCGATGAAAGTTGCCATTATTGGAGCAGGGATTAGCGGTCTATTGTCTGCTTTAGAGCTTGTGGAACAGGGATGTTCCGTCATTATTTTCGATCAGCAGCAAGCGGGGAAAGCAGCCTCCTGGGCGGGTGGCGGTATTCTTTCTCCAATGTATCCTTGGCGCTATCCACGCGCGGTGAATCAGCTAGCGCAATATGGTAAATCGCTGTATTTAGAATGGAATGAAAAATTAAAACCTGTCACGAGTATTGATTTTGAAATTCATGATACTGGTATGCTTATTCTGGATGAAAGCGATTTTGACATCGGGCAGCGCTACGCTCAACAGTTTGATGAACCGATGCAGCAATGCCAACTGCTACAACAGCCGCAACTGCAGAAAATCAATCCGCATATTTCACAGCAATTTAGTCAAGCACTCTATTTTTCACAGTTGTCCAATGTACGCAATCCACGCCTGCTCAAATCCATCATCGGCTATTTAAAACAGCATCCGCGCGTACAGTTCTATGAAAATACCTGGGTGGATCATTTTCATATTCAACAGCAGCGTGTCACCTCTCTTCAGACCCAATCCGGTCAACAGATTCAGGCCGACCAGATTGTCATTGCAACCGGTGCATGGTCTGCACACTGGTCACAACAATTGAATATGACCATTCCGGTCAATCCTGTTCAGGGACAAATGTTGCTGTTTAAAACACCTGAGCAGTGGTTGCCGACCATCTGCATGAACAAAGTAATGTATCTGATTCCACGTCAGGACGGGCATGTAGTTTGTGGTTCCAGTATGGATGAGCTGGGTTTTGAACATCGACCCAATATGCAAACCCAACAGCATATTTACAAAGCCTGTCTGGAGATGGTGCCGGAACTTGAACAGTTTCCGATTGTGAAACAATGGGCAGGACTCAGACCAAGTTCACCTACCGGTGTACCCTATATCGGGAAAATACCGGATCTTGATAATCTATGGGCCAACTTCGGACATTTCCGTAATGGCTTATGTATGGGTCCCGCTTCTGCACGTTTATTACGACAGTTAATGCTTGAGCAACCCACCGTTGTAGATCCTGTTGCTTTTAGTGCGCAGAGATTAAAATCTGAAGTTTTAACTACCCGCTAAAATATCCG
Organism: Acinetobacter sp.; assembly: GCA_050285325.1. Classification (GTDB taxonomy): domain Bacteria; phylum Pseudomonadota; class Gammaproteobacteria; order Pseudomonadales; family Moraxellaceae; genus Acinetobacter. The sequence continues at coordinate 11,570 of JBLZXS010000218.1, read as the reverse complement.
CCAAAGCCAGTTTTAAAGTGGGAAAATTGAACTGAAAACCTGCATCCAGCAAAGCTTTCGGTTGTACATATTGTCCATTCAAAACCAGCTGTGATTGTTCACCCAGCATTCCCTTCAAAACAAAAGCTGGCAAACAGAATAAAGGCTTTCGTTTCAATTGCTGTGCAGCGGTTTGAGCAAATTGCGCTTGGGTCATTTTTTCTGGACAAACCACATTAAAAGTTTGAGTGTCGGTTTCTTTTGACATCAAAAATTCTATCGCACGCAGTACATCCTGAATATGCACCCACACCACCGGTTGCCGCCCACGCCCAATTCGTCCCACCAGATTCAGTTTAATCGGCAATAACATTTGTGGAAGGATGCCTCCATCCTTGGCAAATACAATACCAAAGCGCACGATTTTAGTGTTCTGTTGATGAAAACTTAATGCCGCCTGTTCCCATAACTGACACAGTTCCGACATAAAAATAGCTTGTGGCGCAGACTGTTCGGTACAAATGGTTGACCATTGTTCATTCGGATCAATTCCGTAATAACCGACCGCAGAACTGGAAATGATACGTTTTGGAAAAATCTGTCTTTTTTCCAGATAGCGATAGAGTTGATGAGTCATTTCAACCCGACTCTGAATGAGTTGCTGCTTTCTTTTTGTGGTCCAGCGCGCTTGACCAATATTTTCACCAGCAAGATTAATCACATAATCAATCCGATCCGTTTTGATCTCCTCAAAACTCTGCACCCAAGTCAGATCAGGATGATTGGAAATCTTGTTCTTTTGACGCGTCAGCCCAATCACAGCATAATCACGTGACAATAAATAAGGCAGTAGATGCGAACCGATAAAACCACTTGCACCTGTCACCAGTACGTTTTCTTTTAGCATTCGACCACCTCACTTAGGTACTCCTATCTATAAAATAGGATTATTTTTAATTCAAGCCTATGGCATTTTTTTAACCAAACATTTTTTTCGCCATACGCTGGGCTTGTTTGCCGTAAAACCAATAGGTCAAAATATAAAGCGGAATGGCAATAAGTAAAAACATAATCAGCACCACACTCATAAATTGCGGATTTTTCAGATACAGAAGGAAATTCTGCCAAACCTCGGGATCGCCTTTGGAAAAAAGGAGAATCCCCAACAATAAAAATGCAAGGTTATAGCCCCAGAAAATCAGACTAAATCCTAAGGTAATTTTTTTCTGTTCTTGTTCGCTCGGTGCACGTTGTTGCTGTTTCAAAAATTTATACAGAACTAAAATCATTGCAGTTAAATAAGGAATAATAGTGAGAATGCCGCCCATGCCTGTAGGCAGTAAAGCTGCCAATATTCCGCAGATACAGGTAAAAATAAAACAGAAAAAGAAAAACCATAAAAAATATCGACTTAGTGACACTCTATACCTGCTTAAGCAACTTTTAGACAACCAGTATAAAAAAAAATTGAGTTTTTTTCAGTTTATTGTCAACCAATCTGTAAACCGCTGCGTTATATAGGGTAAGAAGTTCATAAACCCGTTAATTTGTACCGGCATCCACAATATTTTCGGTGAACTTTTCCTAAAGCAATAAACTTGGTTTCAAGTTTTAGTACGGAACAGCAGCCCAAGCTAAAACTTGCAACAGATTTTTTTGACCGACGATTTCATCATCACTCGAATCGTCGGTCTTTTATTTTCTAGAGTGTATTTTTTGTCTTAAATTTCAATTTTAAAATCACATTATCTTTATCTAATAAAAAACAAATTCATTTTTAAATTATTATTTAATTACTATCTATCAATTTTTTATAAAATCATTCTTGTTAGATCAGCTCACTAATCGGTACTTAGATTCTTTTATCGAGTAAGAGAATTTCGATGAGGTAAAAATCATAAGAGTAGTAAAGCTATTATTCTGGATCTAATATTTAAACTAACTGGGAACTTATTTACTCAAAAAAATAAATTTATTATTTTGAAATTATTGAAAAAATAACTAGAATACCGATGCTTTTAAGTTTTATATTAATTATCGGGGTACTTATGAAAAAATTACTAGCAGTTGCTTTAGCAATTACAGCAGTTGCCTTCTCTGGCTGTTCAATCCGTATGGCAGATATGACTGTAGCTTCCACTAAAAACTACAATATCAATTCAAATCAATTTGTAAAAGGTGAACGTGTTCGAGCTGAAGACAAAGTACCTGTAGTGCTCTTTCCACTTGGTATTCCTAACTTCAAAACTGCCGTAGACAGAGCTATCGAGAAAAACCCTTGTTCAGTTGCGTTATCAGATGTAGTTATTACTCAGTTAAATCAAGCGTTTATTGTTGGTCAAATTGGCTATCGTGTAGAAGGAACTCAAATTCTAGATATGTCTCAACCGAACTGCAAAAAATAAAAAGTCATATTACTTTATAAAAAAACCTCGTTAATCGAGGTTTTTTTATAATTTAAATAAAGTTATTTCATTCCAAAGATTAGCTTCAAGCCTAATAAAGTCATCACGCCACCGGCAATACGGTCAAAAATAGCTTTAAATTTTAAATATACACGGCGTGGTTTTTCTGCTGATAAGGCAACTGCGACCAATGAACACCAACCTGCATCAATAAAGAAACATAGAATGGGCAATACAAAATAATAATAAGCGGGAATTTCTTTAGGTAATAGTGCAGTAAAAATACTGGCCAGCACAATCGCAATTTTTGGATTTGAAAGTTGAGTGATGAGTCCGGTACTAAAAGCCCGGCGCAATGACATTTGAGAGCTTGTATCATTATTGGCTTCGATGGGATCTTTGGCATGTTTAATAATTTTGGCAGCCAACCATAGCAAATATAAACCGCCACAGATTTTTAAAACCAGATACGCTGACGGCACCGCCAACAAAAATGCCTGTAGACCCAGCACCGCCAATAAACCAAAAACAGCAGCTCCAGTACCTGTACCTAAAGCGGTAAACAGGCCATGTTTGCGTGAAATAGCGATTGAATTTTTAGCGACATAAATCGATGTCGGCCCAGGACTCATTGCGCCTAACATAAGAGCAAAGGCGATTGAGCCCAAAATCCAAAATGATTCCACGTGAAAAGCCTTGTATGAATTAATTTCGTGATAATTTTACAATTTTAAAATTTGAATATCTCGCTATTTTTCTCAGGTTTTTCGCAATTTCACCGAATAATTCACTAAAATTTTCTTTAATCACCTATAAAAGCATTTCATAGGCGAAATAACACGATCATTTATTTAAAAGCAGCTGAACCAAGGACAAGCACTCCTACTGAAGGTGGTCCACAAAAACCCCTTGTAGCAAGACTAAATCGATAACAACTTACAGGTAAAGAAAGGTACAAGCAAAAAACTAAAGATGAATCCTAAAACTGAAAATCAAACCGACCATGTCTCTTCCCTCTTAAAAAGAATTTTATAATATTGCGTACTGGTAATTCTTACTTTTGAAGTCTCTGAGTATTTTCACTTGCACTGAGCTGCGTGAGACGATAATCATGATCATTCACTGGCATACCACCAATAATCATCGTTCTAACTTCAGTTTTCGGCTTGTTATAATCATCTTTTGCATCGCAAGCCGTTAGTAACAACAGCAAGCAAACCGATAAACCTACGGATAGTTTTTTCATCACATATCCTCTTTTTTCATCATTGTTATATCTTTTAGCTTAGCACTTATGTGTGTTTTATGATCATCTATTTACTCTGTTAATTTAACTATTTAAGATATTTTTACAAATAAGTACAGAGCGTAAAATTTACTTGAATGCATTTAATAAACAATTGAACCATCTTAGCTTTAAAAGTCTCTAGTGATCTGCTTAGTTAGATAGTTACTTTCAAGCAAAGAATATCACTTTAGATAAAAATATTTTGCGTACAATACTTTTGAATAATTATGGATGGCATTGAAATGTTTGATCGTATTGCCGAAGCAGTGATCTACCAAAAACTTAAGCTGGATGTTCCAGTGTCAGTCACGGTTAAACGATTGGACCAAATCCATCCACAAATTTCAGGCAATAAATTTTTTAAACTGAAATACAATTTTCTTGAAGCGCAAAAACAAGGCTTGCATCAAGTGCTAACCTTTGGCGGCGCCTATTCCAATCATATTGCGGCTACGGCGTATGCAGCGCATCTATTTGGCTTCAAAAGTTTAGGCATCATTCGTGGTGAAGAACTGGCAAACAAACCACTAAATCCCACTTTAGTCACCGCGCAGCAGTTTGGTATGCAGCTGCATTTTGTTTCACGTGAACAGTATCGGCAAAAAGATCAGCCTGAATATCTGGCTAAATTAAATCAGCAATTTCCTGAACATTTTATTATTCCAGAAGGTGGAACTAATTCCATTGCGATTCAAGGTTGCAAAGAAATTCTGAATACGGATGATCTTCAAAATTATGACGTAATCTGCTGTGCTGTCGGCACAGGGGGGACAATTTCTGGACTGATTGAAGCAAGTGCAGAACATCAAACTATTCTCGGTTTTTCAGCCTTAAAAGGCCATTTCCTGCAATCTGATGTGCAACAATGGACCATAAAAAGAAACTGGAAAATTACCGATAGCTATTGTTGTGGAGGTTATGCCAAAACCACGCCTGAACTTTTACAATTTATGCAGTCTTTTGAAGCTGAACACCATATTCCTTTAGAGCAGGTTTATACCGCTAAAATGATGCTGGGCTTATTTGATTTAATGAAACAAAATTACTTTTCCAAAGATACACGAATTTTGGTGATTCATAGCGGTGGCTTACAAGGTCGTCACACGAATTAAGATCAATTCTGAAATTGGCCTCAAAATTGTCTATAATGCCCTGCTTTTATCTCCCGTGAGTTGTTCCATGTCTACAAATCAGTACGATGTCATTGTTTTAGGTGCAGGTGCATCAGGTCTGATGTTGGCATATATGGCGGCACAACGTGGTCGTAAAGTTCTGGTCATGGAAAAAGCCAACAAAGTAGGGAAAAAAATTCTGATGTCGGGCGGTGGTAAATGTAACTTCACCAACCTGTATGTCGAACCTGAAAACTTCATTTCGCATAATCCCCACTTCGTGATTTCAGCTTTGACTCGCTACACCAACTGGGACTTTATAGGCTTGGTTTGCGAACATGGGATTGAATACGAAGAACGCAAACATGGTCAGTTATTTACCTTAAATGGCGCCAAAGAAATTTTAGCCATGCTATTGGCTGAATGCGATAAAACTGGCTTAGTTGATATTAAAACCAACTGTGAAGTGAAAGCAGTGACACATGTGGATGATCAAGGTTTTCAAGTGGCAACTTCTATCGGCTATTTTCAAGCTGAATCGGTAGTGGTCGCAACAGGTGGTTTATCCGTTCCTACACTCGGCGGTTCAGGCATTGGTTATGACATTGCCAAACAGTTTGGGCATCATGTTCACGCCACTCGTGCAGGTTTGGTGCCTTTTACTTTTTCGGATCAATTCAAAGAAGTTACTACCCGTTTAAGTGGTAATGCGGTAGACGCGACCCTGTCGAATGACTTAAACAGTTTTACCGAAGCCCTGCTGTTTACCCATCGTGGCTTGAGTGGTCCAAGTTCACTGCAACTTTCCAATTATTGGGATGTCGGTCAGCGTTTTAATATTAATTTCCTGCCTTATATCGACCTGGTTGATTTTTTTAAATCAAAAAAAACCAGTCAGCCTAAAGTTTTACTGCGTACCTTGTTAAATGAGCATCTGCCTAAAAGTGTGGTCGTAGAATTACAAAATTTAATCTGGGCTGAATCAGCGGATATGCCGATTGGTAATTTGAGTGATGAAAAAATAGAACAGATTGCCCAGCGTTTACATGCTTTTGAAGTAAAACCGTCAGGAACCGAAGGTTATCGTACAGCTGAAGTGACTTTAGGCGGTGTAGATACCACAGAGGTATCCTCAAAAACCATGGAAAGTAAAAAGCAGAAAGGTTTATATTTTGTTGGGGAAGTGCTGGATGTCTCAGGTCATTTAGGCGGTTTTAATTTTCAATGGGCATGGGCTTCTGCGCATGCCGCATCGCAATATGTTTAATCTGTGAGACGATTTATTCTAAATAATCAGTACACAATAAACAAACAGGCTTAGCCTGCTGTAAGCGAGTAATTGCGATGTCCATTTTCGCAATTGCTTGTGCTTCAGATGAAGGATCAGCAATCTTTAACATAGTCGTCAGTGACTTAAAAAAATTATTCAATAACATGGTTTTCTCTCCTTGTATTATTACTTTTCATACATTCCAGTATGATTTTTAATATTTCATCAATATCAATATAAACACTTATATTTAATGAAATAATTAATTTATAAATAACATGAAAATACAATAAAAACGATCATTTTTTATCTTTTTCTGCTTGTGATTGATCTACTGAATCATCATGCTTTACCTGTTTATGTGCTTGCTTCGCTCTAGCAAATACAAATTTATAGGCACTGATAAAGAAACCTGCCGTAATTCCTGCAATCACAATAGGCGCGATAAACCTATTCGGCTTTCCTTTTGACATACTGAACTCCTGTGCTCATGTAAATTAAAATCGACCACATCACTGTGGCCGATTTTTATCTCAATTTAATCGATTACTTATTGTCATCGTTCGGGTTAGGTTTTTTGTCAGTATGAATATCAACTTTTGACTCTTGTTCACCGGTCGATCCAAAAGGATTGTTTTGTGGCGGCTGTTGAGGGTCAATGCGTACAGAATCTGGAACCGCTTGATCTGTACGTGTTGTGTCATCCTGAGGTGCAGTGGTAAGTGATGCAGGAGTTGGATGAGTTAAACTGTTTTGTACGTCAGAATTATCCGCATCTGGACTGGATAAAGGGAAACGATTCTCTGTCGCAGGTTTCAAAGGATCAGATGTTGCCGGAGATGTGCCTCCATCCATTTCCAGTTCAGAAGATTTATCTACTGAAGGATCAGAACCTTTATTTACCCCTGAGGTGCCATGTGCAGTAAATGCTTGCGCAGCATGGGCAGAGATTGAGTCAGATCCTGAGGTTGAAGTCATCAGGTCTGAATTGTCCTGATGTAAAGGATTAGGTTCCTTAGCATCTTTTTTACATTTATCAATTAAATCCGTCAATACACGCTCGGCTGGTTGACGACCGCCTAAACCGAAGGCGAGCGCAAATGCCACTGCAACTGCACCCAGAGTTAAACCAAAAGCAAGGTTAACGATGGAATCTGCGATACCCATAGCACGTAAACCCATGGCAATCACTAAGCCCATAATCAGGATACGCACCAAGTTTGCTAACCAGCGTGAACTGTTGTATTCACCACGACCAATGACTTTCGCGACGATATTGGCGAGCCAGAAACCAATCATCAAGATGACAGCGCCGAGTAAAATATTGGCACCAAACTGGATAAACATTGAGATCAGTACACTGACCTGTTCAAACCCAAGTCGGTTTGCCGCTTCCGATACCGCAAACAGCATGGTAAAGAAAACAATCATGTATCCAACAATGGTCGATACTTTTGTCGTGCCTAAAAAACGTTGTGCATCCATTTTGGCCGGTAATTCATCGACCCCTGTTCCAGACAGGACATCAACCACCAAATTGGCCACGAAGCGTGAAACCACATAAGCCAAAATCAGAATCAGACCAGCCGCAATAATATGCGGGATTGCATTCATAATTTCATACAGCATTGCAGTTGCAGGTTGTGAAATGGCTTCAATACCTAAAGCTTCAAATGCAATAATCAGGGAGGTAATAATAATGACAGCGAAAACAAAAGAACCTAATACTTTGGGCAAATTAGAATTTTTTAAGAAACCAATTTTTTGTGTTTCATGCTGTAAATTTAAGCTGCTGACTAAACCTTCTACAATACCGCGTACAATTTTTGCCAAGATATAACCAACAAAAACAATAACAGCAGCAATAAAAATATTGGGTAAGAATGAAACAACTTCACTCACCATATTTTGTATTGGGAATAACAGACCGTTCAAACCCAAAATAGACAATACGATTGGGAGGAATAATAATAAAATCAGCCAATAGACAATATCGCTAATATTTTTACTGACTGGACTCACACCGACATCGGCACTCAATTTTTCATCTAGTTGAGTACGATCAAGCAATTTCTGCATGCCGACTTTAACCAGATTGGCAACAATCCAGCCAATAAAACCAACCGCTATGGCAGCAAGTAATTGTGGAATGAACAACAGGAATTGCTGAATCATATTACTAAACGGACCACTCACACTGGTGAGATTAAGCACATTTAATGCACCTATGACCGCAATGATCATCACGATCCAGAAAACGACACGCGATACAATACTTTCAATATTTGCGCGGTGTCCAGTTGTACTCGAGAGTCTTTGATTTGTTCCTAGTTTTTCTAAAAGTTTTTTAATTCCTGCTGCAATAATAAGAGCAAGAATCCAACCAATCAATAAAATAGCGATAGCAGCTAGAATAGGATGAAATTGATTCCAATAATACATGGCATCAAATTCTCCCCCTCTAGGGCCTCCAGAAAAATATTCATTCATATTGTGATTTCCTCTTGTTATTACTTATTGAAGTCGAAGTCGTAGGAATTGCACTGTTATTTGAGTGACTTATACCTAATATTATGATGTTGAAAATAACCTTAGAATTAGCGTATTTTTTATTCAATACAAATCAGCATAAATACAACAAAAGCGCACATTAGATTGCAAAAAAGCCCTAATCTTTGCAGATCAGGGCTTTAAATTATTACAATAAAGTTTTCGTTTTAATTGGTGTCGCTTCGTCCAACACCGACGTTGTCAGCCGCATTTTTAATCGCGTCACTTTCACCAGCTTCTGTTGCCGTATCGACACCCGTGGCTACGCCCTCATCGGGTGCGGTCGCTGTGCCAGTATTTGGGGTGGTATTGTTCGGTGTTGCTGTTTCGGCAGCAGGATTAGGATGCCCAGGAGGCGCATCTTTTGCATCCGGTTCGGTATCTGCAAACATGTAAGCCAGTAAGGCAATAAAGAACACACCCACAAGAATTAAAATATAAACAGGTAGACGCTTTTTCTGATTTTTTTCTTCCTGCGTGGTTACATGAGGCGGTTTATTAAAATCATGTGGCATATAGTCCTCTGCTTTATCTTGTTTTCATATTTTTATACTAGCAATATCCACAATTTAGTTATGTGTAAAAGCATAGTGACATGGTGAATACATGTAAACTTGGCTTAAATACTGTCAAATTAGAAAATACGTTTTAAATTAGCGGAGGTTGTGGTCTCAACCAGCATTTCATGTTCATCTTTAAGATGTACACCTGAAAATTGAAGTTGGCGAGACTTTCTCATCAATGCCATTAAACGCTGAATCGCCACCAATTCAGATAAACCAGCAGGACGTACATTGGAAATGCAATTGCGTTTGGCGTCAGGACAACCTTGATATGCGTTCCAAGTGTAATAAATTCCCATACTGTCCGGTGAACTTAAACCCGGACGTTCACCAATTAACATCACCAGCATTTTAGCTTTTAGAATCTCGGAAACTTCATCACCCAGTGCTACCCGACTTCCGGTTGCAATCACCAAGGGCGCAACCGACCAACCTTCATTTAGGCAAGCCTGATATAACTGCTCGATAAAATGTCCTGCATTCACTTCAATGGCACGTGCCGACAAGCCGTCGCCTGCAACAATCAGCACATCATATTCAGTCTGATGTTGTTGTTGATATTGCTGTAATAATGTTCTAGATGAATCTGACAGTACTCGACCTAAATCCGGACGTTTTAAATAGCTATCTTTATCTATGGCACAACTGGAAATGTGCAAAATATCGTTGTTCAGCTTTTTTAACTGTGCTTTTAAGCTTTCGATATCCAGCATTTTTAAAACGGCATCTTTGGCCTGCGCATGTGCCAGCTGAAACTGCAATGAAGGCTGAGTGGGCTGACTGCTACCCACGCGGCCTAAGGCAATTCGGGCGTCGGTAAACTGTTTCAGTTGCTCCCAGGCATTTTGCTTCAGCTCGGGTTGAAACTGGACATCGTATTGTATTTTCATGATCCACTCCTCCACTCATGACATGATTAAACGGGAGAACTTTTCCGGCAGCTGGCTTGGCCATTGCAGTTGTGTGTAATGCTGTTTCAAAATTCCTTGTTGTTCCAACCAGGCTGCAAACTCGGGTGCCGGCTGCAAACCTAATAATTGACGAATGTATAAAGCATCATGAAAAGAGGTGGTTTGATAATTCAGCATCACATCATCTGAACCCGGAATCCCCATAATAAAGTTAATCCCGGCATTGGCCAGTAATGTGAGTAACACGTCCATATCGTCCTGATCGGCATCAGCATGGTTGGTATAGCAAATATCGCAACCCATCGGCAGACCCAGTAATTTGCCACAGAAGTGATCTTCCAGTCCTGCCCGAATAATCTGTTTGCCGTTATATAAATATTCTGGCCCGATAAAGCCCACTACGGTATTGACCAGAAAAGGCTGATACTTTCTAGCTACAGCATAGGCACGGGCTTCCATGGTTTGCTGATCTACCCCATAATGTGCATTACTGGATAAGGCACTGCCCTGTCCGGTTTCAAAATACATCACGTTCTGACCCAGCGTACCCCGTTTTAAACTTAAAGCGGCTTCATAGCCTTCCTGCAACATGGCTAAATCAATCCCGAAAGCGCTATTGGCGGCTTGTGAACCGGCTATCGACTGAAACATTAAATCGACTGGCACATTTTTATTGACCAGCTCTATGCCTGAACTGACATGAGTCAAGACACAGGATTGGGTGGGAATATCATATTCATGAATAATATGATCCAGCAGTTTCAAGAGTTCTGAAAGATTTTGTAGATTATCGGTAGCCGGATTAATGCCAATCACGGCGTCACCATTGCCATACATCAAACCATCTAAAATACTGGCGGAAATTCCGAGTAAATCGTCGGTAGGATGGTTCGGCTGTAATCGGGTCGAAAGCCGTCCCTCCAGACCAATGGTGTTACGAAATTGGGTGATCACCCGGCATTTCTTTGCGACCAGAATCAAGTCCTGATTACGCATAATCTTGCTCACTGCAGCCACCATTTCAGGCGTCAGTCCAGCTTGTAAATGTTGTAATTTTTCTGTGCTGGCATCTTCACTGAGTAGCCAGTTGCGAAAGTCTCCTACGCTAAAATGTGAAATGGGATAAAAAGCCAGTGCATCATGTTCATCAATGATTAAACGGGTCACTTCATCCTGATCATAATCAATTAAAGTTTCTTGCAGAAATTGCTTGAGTGGAACATCCGCCAGACACATCTGTGCTGCGACCCGTTCTGTTGCATCTTGCGCCGCTATTCCTGCCAGCTGATCGCCCGAGCGTTCCGGGGTAGCTTTTGCCATTAAAGTTTTTAAGTCTGCAAAAACATAATGATGATGAGCTACATTGATTTGATACAACATGCTGCATTGCTCCTGATTTTCTTATTATTTCAGTTCCTGTTCTGCGGCCTGAATATTGGCAAACTCTTCTTCTGGTGTTCCGGCAACCAATTTATTTCGACTATAACTTAGG
>JBLZXS010000217.1:0-3168 GCA_050285325.1 Acinetobacter sp. | reverse complement strand
CTATGGCACACTCAATGCAGATAAATCCAATGCGATTCTGATTTGCCATGCGTTGTCGGGTCATCATCACGCAGCAGGCTATCATCATGCAGATGACAAAAAGCCCGGTTGGTGGGATGCCTGCATTGGCCCGGATAAAGCCATTGATACCTCAAAATTTTTCGTGGTTGCGTTAAATAATATTGGCGGTTGCAGTGGTTCTACCGGTCCAATATCGCCAAATCCTGAAAATGACAACCGTCCTTATGGGCCAGACTTTCCTTTAGTCACTGTTCGTGACTGGGTAAAAACTCAAGCCATGCTGTCTGACCGTTTAGGCATTGATATCTGGTACTCGATTATTGGTGGTTCACTTGGCGGCATGCAGGCTTTGCAATGGTCGGTGGACTATCCGGATCGTTTAAAAAATTGCGTGATTATTGCCAGTGCACCAAAACTGTCTGCACAGAATATTGCCTTCAACGAAGTGGCGCGTCAGTCGATTTTGTCTGATCCTGACTTCCATAACGGCCGTTATTTAGAAAATGACAGCTATCCAAAACGTGGCCTGATTTTGGCCCGTATGGTCGGTCATATTACCTATCTGTCTGAAGAAGCCATGAAACAGAAATTTGGCCGTGACTTGAAGTCAGGCAAATTTATGTATGGTTTTGACGTTGAATTCCAGGTTGAAAGCTATTTGCGTTATCAAGGTGAACAGTTCAGCCGTAACTTTGATGCCAATACTTATCTGATTATGACCAAAGCGCTGGATTATTTTGATCCGGCACGTGAATATGAGCTGTCTTTAACCAAGGCGATGGCCAATACCAAATGCCGTTTCCTGGTGGTTTCATTCACGACTGACTGGCGTTTCACCCCGCAACGCTCGCAAGAAATTGTGGATGCGCTGATCAGCAATCATAAACCGGTCAGCTATGTTGATATTGATGCAGAACAAGGTCATGACTCGTTCTTGTTCCCTATTCCGCTTTACGTCAAATCATTACGTGCATTTTTAGGTGGCGCAGAACATCTTCAAGCAACACCTCAGGAGACCGTGTAATGCGTATCGATCATCAACTTGCAGAAACATGGATTAAACCCGATTCAAGCGTACTCGATTTAGGTTGTGGTGATGGTGAACTGCTGGCGCATATGGGCAAAAAGCACAATATTCGTGCATACGGGTTGGAAATTGATCAGGAAAAGATTGCAATTGCCGTCAGTCGAGGGTTAAATATTATCCAGCAAGACTTGAACCTCGGTTTAAGCCGCTTTGCAGACCAGTCATTTGACTATGTCGTTATGGCACAGGCTTTGCAAGCAGTAGATGCACCGGACGTATTATTGCGTGATATGGTGCGTGTGGGGAAACAGGCAATTATTACCTTTCCTAACTTTGCCCATTGGAAGACCCGTTCTTTCTTGGCTTTGAAAGGAATGATGCCAGTTTCAGATGCCTTACCGTATATGTGGTATAACACACCAAATATCCACTTATGTACTTTCCGTGATTTCGAAGCCCTTTGTGCTGAAAATGACATCCGGATTATTAATCGACTCGCCGTGAATGGGGACCAACAAGGTAGTTTACTGAGTAAACATGTCCCGAATCTGTTTGGTGAAGTCGCTATTTATCGAGTGAGCGCCCTATGAAAAAAATATTATTAAGCACACTATTGGTTGGTTTTTTTAGCATTCAAGCCCATGCGGATTATGTTTCATCTACACCATCTGTTTCCAGTCAGGCAGCCCAATATTCCGTAATGGATATTAATAGCCTGATTAAATCAGCCAAATCTGGTCAAGCAGCTGCACAGTTTTATCTAGCAACCAAATACCAGCATGGCAAAGACATTCAAAAAGATGAACAGCAAGCCTTTGCATGGTACAAAGCAGCGGCTGACCAAGGTCTTTCTGCTGCGCAATTGAATGTCGGCCGTATGTTGGCGGATGGTACCGGTACCAGAAAAGATGAAGCTTTAGCACGTAAATATTTCGAAAAAGCCGCCAGCCATGGTGATAACCGTGCCAGCTTTAATCTGGCCATGATGGAAGAACAAAAGAAAAATTACATTGGTGCATACCAGTGGTATGAACTGTCTACCCGTGATGGCATGCTCGACAATAAAGTCATTTCCCTTTCTGAAGGAAAGAAAACTGCTTTGGCGGCCAACTTGACCCAAGACCAAATTCGTATGGCTCGTGACCGTGCGGACAAATGGATTCAGGCACAGTAATTCTGCCTGATTCTAACCAGCACCTTCGGGTGCTTTTTTATTGCCTAAATTATTTAAATAATTTTGCTAAAATACTCACAATTATTTTTAAATTAAGATTTACATAATGGCTTCTACAGATTGGTTATCCCAAGGCACACTGGTACTTGCAAGCAACAACAAAGGAAAAATTGCCGAATTTGAAAAAATGTTTGCAGAGTTACATCTACCTGTAGAAATGATTCCGCAAGGTAAACTGAATATCGAAGATGCGATTGAAGACGGTTTGAGTTTTGTTGAAAATGCGATTATCAAAGCGCGTCATGCGTCTAAGATTTCAGGCAAACCCGCCATTGCTGATGACTCTGGAATTTGTGTGCCGGTACTTGGTGGTGCACCGGGTATTTACTCAGCACGTTATGCAGGTGAGCATGGGGATGATGCTGCAAACAATGAAAAACTGTTAGCCGAGCTAAAACCGCTACGTAAAAATGGTGAAAGTATTGAAGGCATGTTTGTCTGCGTACTGGCTCTGGTTCAACATGCAGAAGATCCGCTGCCACAAATTTTCCAGGGCATCTGGACAGGTGAAGTACTGGAAGCTGCACGTGGCGAAAATGGTTTTGGTTATGACCCGCTGTTCTGGTTATCTGAACAGGGGATTTCCAGTGCCGAGATGAGCAAGGAAGATAAAAACAAGATCAGCCATCGTGGTCAGGCGATGAAACTGTTTAAGGCGAGTTTGGAGAAGTAATTCTCGCTCTCAAAGAAAGCCCCCTTCTCTTGCGCCAGACATGGCTCAGGAGAGGAAATTTCAATTTTGGTTCAATAATTCCTGCTAACCTCCCTTTAATAAAGGGAGGAAAAGCCCCTCTTCAAAAAGATGAGGAATATATTCCGCAAGAGGGAGAGTCTGCTTTAAATAAAATGCAACACCACTCCATATAGCATTACGACTACACAACTG
>JBLZXS010000216.1:0-12688 GCA_050285325.1 Acinetobacter sp. | reverse complement strand
GGAAAGATCTTCAATACGGTGAAAAAATGGCAAATTCCACGGGTCATCAATACAGATAAAGCAGCGACCTATGGCCAGGCTTTATCACGGTTAAAGCGAGAAGGAAAATGTCCAGTAGATATTGAGCACAGGCAAATTAAGTATAAAAATAATGTCATTGAATGTGATCATGGTAAGTTAAAGCGGATCATCAGGGCCACATTAGGATTCAAATCTATGAAGACGGCTTATGCCACAATTAAAGGTATTGAAGTTATGCGTGCACTACGTAAAGGACAAGCATCGTCATTTTATTATGGTCAGCCTCTGGGTGAAGTGTGTCTAATCAACAGGGTTTTCGGTCTCTAAGCACTTTTTAAGGGGAACTTCATCGACTCAAATCTCTATTTGCAACAGTGCCACACATTCAGCCCAATCAGCCAGTACGGATGATTACCCTAAAAGATGCCATGGCTTATGCCGTTGGACACTTCCAACCGAGGAACAATGGGAATATACAGCCAAAGGATTTAGCCAGGAGCGAGATGTTAGTGCAGACCTGAATCATATTGGTGCCAATGTCTGGCAAGGTGAATTTCCTTATCAAAATGAGAATAAAGACGGTTATCCTGAGGTCGCTCCAGTAGGCTGTTTTACTGCCAATGGTTTTGGTCTGTACGACATGATTGGCAATGTTTGGGAATATACCAGTAGCCCATTTTTTGGTACACATGATGATCATATGGGGATGCAACAATTAGACACTCATCAAACACCAACTTTTAATCGTTACACCATTAAAGGTGGTTCATTCCTCTGCGCATCAAATTATTGTATGCTTTATCGAGCATCTGCTAGACACGCACAAGAGATAGATTTGGGCATCAGCCATGTCGGTTTTAGGACTGTAAAAAATATCAAATAATTTAATGAATTAAAGTTGAAAACAGAGTTTCAGAAGGGATAGGTTGCTAAAAGGGCTACCCTATGAGCTTGCCTGCTAAAGTTACTGAAGATTTTCATTCAGCAGGCTTTTGAAAAACAAACATTCCTGAAAAAAATTAGGAATACACTATCACAGCATAATTATCAATTTACTTTCAGGGAGGGTACTTTGGGATCCATATCATTAAGTATTTTTTTCTGTTTATAGCCAATTTGTGCTCGGCTTATGCCAAGTAAACGAGCGGTCGCACATAAATTTCCTTCACAGCGTTCAATCGCAGCTTTCACGACCAGATTTTCTAGCTCTTCTAAAGGGACTTTTTTATCTAGAAGCTCAGTTACAAACTCTTCCATCGGTTGCTTACCGGTTTCCGAGATTTTTCCTTCACGATCTAAAACCGTTATATTTTCATCCAGTAAAGTTGTATAAGAAGGAGGGAACAGCATGGAAGCATCAATGAAGCTATCCTGCGAAGCTAGAATAATTCCTCTTTCAATGACATTTTCTAATTCACGAATATTGCCCGGCCAGTCATGCGACTGTAATGCATGAATGGCTTTGTCTGTTAGACCTTTAATACGCAAGCCTTCTCTGGCAGAGAATTTATCAATAAAACGTTCCGCTAACGCTAAAATATCATCCTTTCGTTCTTTTAAGGGTGGAATGGAGACTGGAAAAACATTTAAACGGTAATATAAATCTTTGCGAAAAGTCCCTTGAGCCACAGCTTCTGCTAAATCTACATTAGTCGCTGCAATCACCCGCACATTGACTTTACGAGTTTGAGTACCACCTAGACGATCAATTTCACCTGATTGCAAGGCACGAAGTAAACGCGTCTGGGCTTTAAGGCTTAACTCACCGACTTCATCTAAAAATAAGGTGCCACCATCTGCGCGTTCAAATCGCCCTTCTCTTGAAGTTTGTGCTCCCGTATAAGCACCTTTTTCAATACCAAAGAGCTCAGATTCAATTAAGTCATTGGGTAAGGCGCCACAATTTACCGCCACAAAGGGCTGGTTCGCTCGGGGACTTGAGTTATGAATGGCATTTGCAAACACATCTTTTCCTACACCTGTTTCTCCCAATAAAAGTACAGTCACAGTACTTGAAGATGCTTTTTTTGCTAGCGACCAAGCTTCTTGAAAACGTGGGGAATCACCGATTACATCAATTGGTAAAATAGGTTGGGGTAGTGATTTTCGTAGGTCTTCAACTTGATCTTGTAAGGTAAGTAGATGTTCGACAATAGAGTCCGATTGATAATATTTGAGCTCTTCGGCCACCTCATCCCATTCCTCAATTGGCTTCCCGATAAAACGAGGTCCTAATGGAGTGATTTCTACTTGCTTATGCAAAATGAAACGATTCATGATGCCACTCACATAGCCTGTAGCGTGACCGAGTTCATTCCAGGCGATGGGAGAGTGAGAAGGACCAAATAAACCTTGATGAATTTGGTGTTCAAGAGAGTTTCGCCAAATAGCATCAATATAATATTGACCATTTTTAATATCGATTTCTACATCTTTTAATTCAACCTTCACCATACCTTCTAATGCATGTAATAAAGGACCTTTATGTAAAAGCTCTAAATCTGATAGACCTCGATAACTGGCCTTGACCATTTCCGCATCACGTAGTCCAGCCGCATAGCCAATTCGGGTCAGAATTCCTCGAGTACGTTCAATCCCTAGCGTATCAATTAATTCTTTTCTTAAAACCGTTAATGCTGATGAATGCATTAACAGCATTCGTTCTTCATCTAACCAAATCTGTCCAGTTTCAAAAGAGAAACGTAATCTCGATGAAATTTCGGAAATACCTGGAGAACTCTTATCCCAATCCTTGAGACGTACCGTCTGAGTCATTTGAGTGTTCCTACACTTAATTTTTTATGTTGTTTTAACTTTTTTTAGGATACAAGCAAGGCCTGATAAGTCAATTGCATAAATGTTGAAGATGGATTCAGATGATATTTAAAAGTTGCTCAGAAAATGATGAGGTGCAATGTGAATGACTTTGTCGTATAAATCTATGGGTGAATGCTTATTCATCCCTATAATTCTAAAGTGGATAAACCTGTGCCTAAGCTCTACTGTAGTTTTAACTGGCCTGAATATAATCGTACTTTAGTCAATCGAGAAAATTTATTTATTTGCTTGGCTGTTCATATTAATTTTTCTAAAAACCTTATACATACCCCCCTGAAATTAAATAGTTTAATCTAGGGGAGTATCTAGTTGTATGCAATATTAAGCCATTGGTTAAACTATATTTTTCATAAAATATTGAGTATTAAGGGGAAAGATAATTCCTAATAAATACTTCTTGCTACATTTTAATAGCTGCTTATTTTAGTGATTTTAACAGTGCTTCTGCTGTCGCAGCAGAAGATGCTGGGTTTTGACCGGTAATGAGTAAGCCATCTTGCTGTACATGCACCTGCCAATCCTCAGCTTTAGAATACTGTCCACCATTTTCCTTGAGCATGTCTTCGACCAAAAAGGGAACAATTTCGGTCAGGCCTACAGCATTTTCTTCCGTATTGCTAAAGCCTGTGACTGATTTGCCTTTTACAATCGGTTGCTCATCACTGCCTTTCACATGACGTAGTACGCCGGGCGCATGACAGACCAATGCCACAGGTTTATCTGCCTGCAAAGCCTGTTCGATTAAGGAAATCGAGTTCTGGTCTTCAGCTAAATCCCATAACGGACCATGACCGCCCGGATAAAATACTGCATCAAAATCGGTAATAGAAATTTCACTTAGTTTCTGGGTATTCGCCAACGCTTGCATGGCCGATGCATCCGCTTCGAAACGATGAGTGGTTTCAGTCTGGGCATCTTTTTCATTACTTTTCGGGTCTAACGGTGGCTGACCCCCTTTAGGAGAGACTAATGTAACTTCTGCACCGGCATCGATAAACGCATAATAAGGTGCTGCAAGCTCTTCCAGCCAGAAGCCGGTTTTCTTACCGGTATTACCAAGCATGTCATGTGAAGTCAGAACAATCAGTACTTTCATATTATTTTCCTGTATTTTCCTAAAAATTATTCAAGTCATCGGCTGTTAATTTAGCAAGTACACAGCTTGAAAAATGTTCTTATAGGTTTATTTGCTGTATTAATACGTTATGGCTTAAGTTGATTCAACTCAATACAGATTGAATCAACTTACAAAGAAAAAAGTCATCTAAAGATCAAGAAATGATTTATCTGCCCATTAACACTGCTTGCTGAATATCTGCTTGTTTACGCAAAAAATCCCAGACCAGTTTAATCCGGGGTTCATGTTGTAAATCAACTAAGGTTAGCATCCAGAAAGTGTGTGCAAAATTCACCTGCTCACTGAGTACCTCTTCAAGTTCAGGTTTATCCTGGGCAATAAATCGCGGCAAAATCGCCAGTCCGGCACCCGCACTGACCGCAATTTGCTGGGCCAGAATACTGTTACTGCGAAAACAGGCAGTCAATTGCAGGGGTAAGCGTTCCAGCGAATACAGCGCTGAGCTATAGACCAAATCATCAATATAATCGACAAAACGGTGCTGTGTTAAATCTTCTACCCGCTTAATTGGCGGATTTTGTTGTAAATAATTTTTACTGCCATACAGCTTTAAACAGTAATTCGAGAGACGGGTAATGATATAGGGTCCAGATTTGGGCCGATCAATCGCGATCACAATATCGGCTTCACGATGTGACAATTTAATGGTTTTCGGAACAGGAATTAAATCAATGGTTAAGGAGGGATAATGCTGAGAAAACTCGGCCAATAACCGCGCTAAAAATGCAGTTCCAAAGCCTTCCGGCGCACCAATCCTTACCCGACCGTGTAAGGGGTCATGACGTTTGTCAATCTGGATAAACGACTGTTCCATTTGCTCTACACGGGGTACTAATGCCAAGCCTTCCGATGTCAGCTCATAACCTGTCGCTTCGCGTTTAAACAGTTGAGTACCCAAGGTGTTTTCCAGAGCCTGAATCCGCCGTGCCACGGTACTGTGTTCCACCCCAATCAAGCGTGCTGCATTGGTGAGTGTTTTAGCACGTGCTAAAACCAAAAAGAAACGTAAATGATCCCAATCCACTTTCATTTTTTATTTAACATCCTGTTAAATGCCTGTGCAAATTTGCACAATCATCGTGCACCAATTTCTATTGGTGGTCAAAGTGTTCTTTGTTAGTCTGCAGAAACAGCGTAAAAATAATACGCCGAATAAAGCCAGTAAAGGCAGATACAACGACAATAACAAACCAGCACGGAGCGACCATGAACGCCATTCATCATCCACAGCAAAGTACCGGATTCACCACCGCAAAACTCCTCATTAATGGTGAATTTGTCGAATCAAAAACCAGTCATTGGCAAGATATTATCAACCCTGCCACTCAAGAAGTTTTGGGTCAGGTACCATTTGCAACTGCAGAAGAAGTCAATGCCGCGATTGCTGCCGCACAAAATGCCTTTGCCAGCTGGCGCCAAACCCCGATTCAGGCACGTATGCGGATTATGCTGAAGCTGCAGGATCTGATTCGTACTAACTTAAAAAGTATTGCCCAAGTATTAACGGCGGAACAGGGCAAAACCCTGGCCGATGCCGAAGGTGACATTCAACGTGGTTTAGAAGTGGTGGAGCATGCCTGTTCTATCGGTTCACTACAAATGGGTGAGTATGTTGAAGGTGTGGCACGCGGTGTCGATACCTATACCTTGCAGCAACCACTGGGTGTCTGTGCAGGGATTACGCCGTTTAACTTCCCGGCGATGATTCCGCTGTGGATGTTCCCGATGGCGATTGTCTGCGGCAATACTTTTGTCTTAAAGCCTTCGGAACAGGATCCGTTGTCGACCATGATGCTGGTTGAACTGGCGATTCAGGCAGGTGTACCTGCAGGTGTACTGAATGTGGTGCATGGTGGTAAAGAAGTGGTTGATCTGCTATGTACCCATCGTGATATCAAAGCGATTTCTTTTGTTGGTTCGACCGCGGTCGGTACGCATGTCTATAACCTGGCAGGCCAATATGGTAAGCGTGTGCAGTCGATGATGGGGGCTAAAAACCATGTCGTGGTGATGCCGGATGCGAATAAAGAACAGACTTTAAATGCTCTAGTCGGTGCAGCCTTTGGTGCAGCCGGTCAGCGTTGTATGGCACTTTCAGTGGCAGTGATGGTTGGTGAGACCAAGCACTGGGTCGATGAACTGGTCAATAAAACCAAAACTTTAAAGGTGAATGCCGGGCATGAACCAAATACTGATGTTGGACCGGTGATTTCGACCCGTGCCAAAGCGCGTGTCATAGACTTAATTAACAGTGGCATTGAACAAGGCGCTGAACTGCTGCTTGATGGCCGTGATGTACAAGTTCCGGGCTATGAAAAAGGCAATTTTGTCGGACCAACGATTTTTAATCAGATCACGACCGATATGCGCATTTATCAAGAAGAAGTATTTGGTCCAGTATTGGCGATCATACATGTTGATACTTTAGAACAAGCCATTGCACTGATTAATGCCAATCCATTTGGTAACGGCGTTGGACTCTTTACCCAAAATGGCAATACGGCACGCACATTCCAGCACCAGATTGATATCGGTCAGGTTGGCATTAACATTCCAATTCCTGTACCTGTGCCTTTCTTCAGTTTTACCGGTTCACGCGGTTCAAAACTGGGTGATCTAGGTCCTTATGGCAAACAGGCGGTGCAGTTCTATACCCAGACCAAAACCATTACCAGTCGCTGGTTTGAGGATGATCAGGAAACCACCGGTGTCAATACCACGATCAGTCTGCGTTAAGGAGCATCAGCATGAAGATTGCATTTATTGGTTTAGGCAACATGGGCGGCTCCATGGCACAGAACCTGCTCAAGTCGGGCCATCAGGTTTTTGGTTATGACTTAAGTGCAGTGGCTTTACAGCATTTTTCAGAAGCGGGCGGTGTGGTCTGCGACAGTCCACAAGCTGCCGCGAAGCAGGCGGAGATCGTGGTCAGCATGTTGCCTGCAGCCAAGCATGTGCGTGAAGTTTATCTCGGTGAACACGGTATTCTGGAGGTACTTCAGGCGGGCAGTTTGTGTATTGATAGCAGTACCATTGACCCGCAAAGCATTCAGGACATTGCCGCAGCAGCGCAGGCCAAGCAGATTCGCGTCTGTGATGCACCGGTATCTGGCGGAACTTTGGGCGCCAAAGATGGCACCTTGACCTTTATGGTCGGCGCAGATGCAGCCACCTTTGAGGCAGTAAAACCGGTACTCAGCTGTATGGGTAAAAATCTGGTGCATTGTGGCGCGGTGGGAACAGGACAGGTAGCAAAAATCTGTAATAACCTGATTCTCGGGATTTCCATGACCGCTGTTGCAGAAGGCATGGCACTTGGGGCCAAGTTGGGAATCGATCCGCAGGCCTTGGCTGGGGTGATCAATAGCTCCACCGGACGTTGCTGGAGTTCTGAAATTTATAATCCATGGCCAGATATTTGTGAAAATGCGCCGTCATCGCGGGGTTATACCGATGGTTTTGCGGCACAACTGATGCTCAAAGATTTGGGTCTGGCCGTCGATGCAGCGCAACAGGTCGATCAGCCGATTGTACTTGGCAGCATGGTACAGAAACTCTATCAACAGCTTTGTCAGGAAGGCGATGCCCATCTGGACTTCTCCAGCATCATGCATCAATACACTGCAATACCAGCTTAATAATTGAATCATCATTGATGGAGCAAGGAGATGCTCCATCAGAAAATACCCTGTCAGTAATAACTATAAAATTCAGGCTGAGGTTTAACATGCTAAATTATCAAAAAACGGTACAAAATTTTGATTTAAATACGGTTGCAGGTCAGTTTCTATCCGGTTCAATGCAGGCGGTAAATGCCTGTTATGAGTGTTGCGATCGCCATGCAGACTCAGATCAGATCGCCTTGTTCTGGTACGGTAAAGATGGCCGTAAAGAACAGTATAGCTTTGCCGAACTCAAAAAATATTCCAGCCAGTTTGCAAATTTCTTAAAGTCTCAAGGCGTTGGCAAAGGTGATCGCGTTTCAGGCTTATTACCGCGTACACCGGAGCTGATCATTACCATTTTAGCGACCTGGCGGATTGGTGCGGTCTATCAACCCTTATTCACCGCCTTTGGTCCTAAAGCCATCGAGCACCGTATTCAACTTGCCCAGAGCAAACTGGTGGTGACCGATTTAGCCAATCGGGATAAATTATCCGATCTTGCCGATTGTCCCACGATCGTCACCGTGCATGTCGAAACCGAGGCAGAACGCTATCCGCACGATCTCAGCTTCTGGACAGTATTGAACCGCCAGGCTGAAGCTTGTGAGCTGGAGATGCTGAATATTGATGATCCTTTTTTATTGATGTTTACCTCGGGCACCACTGGACCGGCGAAACCGCTTCAAGTACCGCTGAAAGCACTGATTGCTTTTGCAAGCTATATGCAAAATGCCATTGGTCTAAGCCCTGAAGATGCTTTCTGGAATATTGCTGATCCCGGCTGGGCCTACGGCTTGTACTACGGTATTACCGGTCCCTTAATGCTCGGACACTCGACCTTATTTTATGAAGGCGGTTTTAATGCGGAAAGCGTCTGCGACATTGTTAAGGAATATGGCATTACCAATCTGGCTGGTGCACCGACCGCTTACCGCATGATGATGGCAGCCGATCCTGCTCAAATGGCAAAACTGCGCGGTAAATTACGTGTCGTCAGCAGTGCCGGTGAACCTTTAAATCCGGAAGTGATCCGCTGGTTTAAAGAGGTGCTGGATGTGCCGATTTATGACCATTATGGCCAGACCGAAGTCGGTATGGTGGTGTGTAATCATCATGCCCTGGAACATCCGGTCCGTTCAGGTTCGGCAGGCTTTGCCAGTCCGGGTTATCGAATAGCCGTTGTCGATGAACAGGGTCATGAATTAGCGGCTGACGTTCCGGGCATCTTAGCGGTTGATATCAGCCAATCACCCATGATGTGGTTCTCTGGCTATGAAGAAAGCCGTAAATCTCCATTTGTCGGACATTATTACTTAACTGGGGATACCGCAGAAATTCATGCCGATGGCAGTATGAGCTTTGTAGGGCGTAGTGATGATGTCATTACAACGTCAGGCTATCGGGTCGGCCCATTTGATGTGGAAAGTGCCTTGCTTGAACATGATGCCGTGATTGAAGCGGCAGTCATTGGCGTGCCTGATCCCGAGCGTACCGAAGTCATCAAAGCCTTTGTGATTCTCGCGAATAATTTTGCAGCTTCGACCCATCTGGAAGAAGAACTGGGTCAATTTGTGAAAAAGCGTTTGTCTGCGCATGCCTATCCGCGCCTGATTGAATTCGTGACCGAATTGCCAAAAACCCCAAGCGGCAAGATTCAGCGCTTTTTACTGCGCAATCAGGAAATCAACAAGCAGCAAGCGAAGACCGCATAACCAGCCAAAGCCAGCAGATTGAATAAAAATATCGAATAAAGAGATTGAAGGAAGAATCCATGCAATTAACGGAAGAGCAACAACTGATTCAGGATATGGCCAAAAGCTTCGCCCAGGAACAAATTAAACCCTTTGCCGGCGAGTGGGATCAAAAAGGCATATTTCCTAAACAGACCTTGTCCCAAATGGGTGAGTTAGGTTTTCTGGGCATGCTGATTCCAGAAGAATGGGGCGGTTCAGGTACAGGCACGCTGGCTTATGTTCTGGCCTTAGAAGAAGTCGCTGCGGCCGATGGTGCAACATCCGCAATTATGAGCGTGCACAACTCTGTGGGTTGTGTACCGATTCTCAAGTTTGGAACTGAACAGCAAAAGCAGCAATTTTTAAAACCTTTGGCTCAAGGTGAAATGATAGGCGCCTTTGCCTTAACCGAACCGCATCCCGGTTCGGATGCTGCAGCGATTAAAACCCGAGCGGTCAAGGACGGCGATCATTACATTCTGAATGGCGCCAAACAGTTTATTACCTCAGGCCACAATGCCGGGATGATTATTGTGTTTGCCGTGACTGATCCAGCTGCGGGCAAAAAAGGCATGAGTGCATTTTTAGTGCCGCGAGACACACCTGGCTATGAAGTGATTCGGGTCGAAGAAAAACTCGGCCTGCATGCTTCGGATACCTGTCAGATTGCCTTAACTGATGTCCGGATCCATGAAAGTTTAAGACTCGGTGCAGAGGGTGAAGGTCTGAAAATTGCACTCGCCAATCTGGAAGGTGGACGAATCGGTATTGCTGCACAAGCAGTGGGTCTGGCACGTGCAGCTTTAGAAGAAGCCACCAAATATGCGCATGATCGTGTGGCCTTTGGTAAACCGATTTTTGAACAGCAAGCCATTTCTTTCCGTTTGGCCAGTATGGCCACCGAAATAGAAGCCGCACGTCAACTGGTCCATTTTGCAGCACGTAAGAAAGAAGCCGGTGAAGCCTGTTTAACTGAGGCTTCCATGGCCAAGCTATTTGCTTCAGAAATGGCAGAACGCGTCTGCTCCAAAGCCTTACAAATTTTTGGTGGCTATGGTTATCTGAAAGATTTCCCGATTGAACGGATTTACCGCGATGCCCGTATTTGTCAGATTTATGAAGGCACTAGCGATATTCAGCGCTTAGTAATTGCACGCAGTCTATAACTTTAAAGGGATTTTTATCATGCAGTGGCAAACCATTTTATTAGAACAACGTAACGGGGTCGGGCTGATTACTTTAAACCGTCCGAAAGCGTTAAATGCACTCAATAACCAGCTGATTATTGAGGTGAATCAGGCCCTTGATCAGCTGGAAAAAGATCCGGAAATTGGCTGTATTGTCATTACCGGTTCTGAAAAAGCTTTTGCTGCAGGTGCCGATATCAAAGAAATGGCAGATCTGAATTTTCCGCAAATTTATCTGGATGATTTTTTCAGTCTGGCCGATCGAATTGCCCAGCGCCGTAAACCTTTAATTGCCGCAGTGAGTGGCTATGCCTTGGGTGGTGGTTGCGAACTGGCATTGATGTGCGACTTTATTTACTGCGCTGATAATGCAAAATTTGGTTTGCCTGAAGTTACCTTAGGCGTGTTGCCCGGCATTGGTGGTACCCAGCGTTTAACCTTGGCGATTGGTAAGGCCAAAGCCATGGAAATGTGCCTGACGGCACGGCAGATGGGGGCGCAGGAAGCGGAACAAAGTGGTTTGGTGGCTCGGGTATTTGCCAAGGAAGAATTGCTGGAGCAGACCCTGCAAGCTGCCGAAAAAATTGCTGAAAAGTCGCTTACTGCCGTGATGATGATTAAAGAATCAATTAATCGGGCCTTTGAAGTGAGCCTGGCTGAAGGCCTGCGCTTTGAAAGACGGGTATTCCATTCCATTTTTGCCGGTTCTGATCAAAAGGAAGGCATGCAGGCCTTTGTGGAAAAACGCCCAGCCAAATTTACCCATCAATAAGAAATTCATAATAGGAACAAAAATAATGAGTGATGAAAATAATTTAGCGATTCGGGTCGCAGGAGGTCTGGGCATTATCAGCCTGGACCGCACCAGCCATTTAAATGCCTTAACTCTGCCGATGATCCAAGGCATTCAGGCACAACTAGATCAGTGGTGCCATGAGCCACAGGTTCAAGCCATCCTGATCAATTCCAACAGTCCCAAGGCGTTCTGTGCTGGAGGAGATATTCGTTATCTGTATGACAGTTATCAGGCCGGCAATACCCAATATCAGGATTTTTTTGCCAATGAATATAAGATGCTGAGCACCTTGCGTAATTTTCCAAAGGCCGTGATCGTGATGATGGATGGCTATGTACTGGGTGGAGGCTTTGGGCTGGCTCAGGCATGTCATATCAAGATCGCCAGTGAAAAATCACGTTTTGCCATGCCCGAAACCGCGATTGGTTTTTTCCCGGATGTGGGTGCAACCCATTTTCTGTCCCGACTGGATGAAGTTGGTGTCTATATGGCATTGACCGGTGAGCAGATCAGTAGCAGTGACGCACTTTATCTGGATCTGGTTGATTATCATGTGCCGAGCGAAGGTTTTGCTGAACTGGAAGCGGCATTGATTGCTGCACCGGTATTAAACCCGATTGAAATCCAAAAAATCATTAGTGGGTATATTACGCATCCGGTAGAAAGCGAGCTGCAAAAACGTATAGAGCATATTAATCAGCATTTTGGCTATCCAAACCTCGAGGAGATTGAACAGAGTCTTGCTCATGCAAGCAATGCAATCGATCAGGACTGGGCCAATAAGATGTTGGCTATCTTGCAACAACGTCCGGTCATGGCCAAGCAAACCAGCCTGAAGTTACAGCAAGCCGGACAGAATTTGTCGTTGGAAAAATGCATGCAGCTAGAACGGGACTTGCAGGATGTCTGGTTAGAGCAGGGCGATTTTATTGAAGGTGTACGCGCACTAATTATTGATAAAGACAAAAATCCGCAGTGGCGAACCGAAAATGCAGAATTTGAACAAACGCTGGAAAAGCTCTGGCCAGTCTGGACTAAGCAACAGATAGATTCGCTTTGTTATAAATAATCGGAATTTATTTTAAATAACGAAGTGGGTCACGGATGACACTGCTAAAAAATACAAGAGGGATATATGGAACCCGTACAAGAATCACAGTCTCAAGCTAAAAAGTCTTCACATCGTTTGGCTGGTATATCCAGTATGGTGGGCACCACCATTGAATGGTACGATTTTTTTATTTATGGTGCAGCTGCCGCATTAATTTTCAATAAACTCTTCTTTCCTAACCTTGATCCCTTGATGGGGG
>JBLZXS010000215.1:0-8238 GCA_050285325.1 Acinetobacter sp. | reverse complement strand
TCAAGGTAAGTTAAAAAATTTCCATCCTTTTTTATGCAATAGAGCGCCATCTGCTTTTCACCTCATCTAAGGTAAAATTAAAATTGTAGATGAGGTGAAAAAATTGAATATTGTTATCTTGTGATCTGAAAGTAAAAATATATGTAATAAAGCATTAGATACATGTTTTTAAATCATTATTTCATTTAGCTTCCTGATAAACGGTAAATATTACCTGTAAATTTTTAAAAAACATAATCAAGGACTCATAAAAGCGATTGAGTAAAATGCCAAAAAGAGTCTGTTTTTTTAATCGTCTAATTTTGATAATTGACCATAATACAAACAATACGTTTTCCATTTTCTTTAAAAGCCTGTTTGGCTTTCATGCGCAAAAATAGACTTTGCATATCACTTTTTCTTGTCTACGAAAAAGTGATTTAACATCAACCAGCATATAGGTATGTCTATACTGGTTTTTAATCATTCTTTAGCCATTGATAATGGTACCACCATTGACATGAATGACTTGTCCCGAGATATAACTTGCTTCGTCGGAGGCTAGAAATAAATAAGCAGGGGCGACTTCGCTGGGTTGTCCCATACGTCCCATGGGGGTGCCTTTACCAAAGTCTTTCAATTGTTCTTCATCAAAACTACTCGGGATCAACGGTGTCCAGATAGGTCCAGGCGCAACAGCATTCACTCGAATACCTGTTTTATTTTTAAGCAAATTGGTAGATAAACTACGGGTAAATGAAGTGATTGCGCCTTTGGTGCTGGCGTAATCTATAAGCAGATCATGACCATGATAACTGGTAATACTTGAAGTGTTAATAATCGTATCCCCTTGTTTCATATAGGGGATAATTAATTCGCTTAAATAAAACATTGAAAAAATATTGATTTCGAAAGTTTTAAAAAGTTGTTGTGCATTGATATCCGTAATGTACTTTTGCGGATATTGAACCCCGGCATTGTTGATTAAAATATTAATGGTTTTAAATTCCAGAAGGGCAGCTTCAACCATTTTCTTTATTTCATCTTGATGCTGTAAATCACATTTAAGAAGTAGGCAACGGCGTCCTTCCTTTTCAACCATTTTTTTTGTATCAAGTGCATCTTGATCTTCTTCTAAATAGCAGATGCAAATATCTGCACCTTCGCGGGCAAATAATACAGAAATTGACCGACCAATTCCGCTATCACCTCCGGTAATCAACGCTACCTTATTCTTTAATTTGTTACTGCCTTTATAATTCTCTTTAATTATTTCAGGTTGGGGATGCATTTTGGACTGAATGCCGGGTTGATGGCTTTGGATTTCAATAGATGGAGTTTTAGGATATTCATTCATATTCTTTTCCAATATTTTGCAAACAGATTAATAATATTTTATTTTTTAATATTTTTATTAAGGTTAAACATTAAATAACATAAAGAATTAATTTAACTAAAAACAATTAAAATTCGAAAATAAATCAAGATAAAATGGACAATTCGATATAGTGATAATCTTGAAAAACCAATAATATATAAAAAAATTATGGGCTATAAAAGCCCATAAATTAAATCCATTACATTCTATCCCATGCATCTTTTACTGCATGCTTGGCTTGTTCCCACTTTAAGCGAGACTCGGCTTTAAAACTATCCCATTTGGTTTGCAGATCAGTTTCTGAATCTTCAAAACGGGCATTTTCACCATATTCAGAGCGGGAATTACGTCCAAACTCATAGGCGGAGGATAAATCCCTGTCATAATCAATATCTGGAATATCTCTTTGTAAATCATTGTAATAGGGGCGACTAGTATAACTATCACGCCAATACTTTTCAGATTCTATATTATTGGGAGTACGATTTTGATTTTCTAAGTTTGGATCTGTCATAGTTTTAACTCCTAATTTCGAATTACTGCAGGAGAGTAATTTAATACTCTCCTATACAGGGAAAATATTTGATCAAATCAGTTTAAAACTATTTCTGCTGATTATTTTGATTCTGTCGAGAATCTTGCTGTTGACCACTCTGTTGACGTTGATTGTCATTCTGTTGTTGATGCTGCTGATCATCATTCACATGTTTTAAAGGCTGATTAGGATTTTGCTGCTGTTGACCAGTTTGCTGACGCTGATTGTCATTCTGTTGTTGTTGCTGGCGTTGAGGATCTTGAGGGTTTTGCTGATTTTGCTGACGCTGGGGATCGTTTTGTTGCTGCTGTTGATTTTGATCTTGTTGATTTACATTAGTCATTTTTACACCTCAATATATTTAATATTTAGTAAAATTCCATAATCTGTATAAACCAGATGTAATTATTATTAGCATGATTTTTATCTTATAGAATAAAACAGATGTTACATATTGTTTAATACTGAATAAATATTAATTTAAAGTTAATTATAATTATGAAATATATAGAAAATTATTATAAATTTTAAATGTAGGTTTTTGAAATTAAATCTTTAATAGAACTTATTTGTTATTTGTAGATGAATTTTTTGATTTTCACAAATCAACATAATTATATATTTTATTTTAATATGTAATTGAGTGTTAAAATATTTAATCAATAAAATTTGAATTCAATCACATTTAATTAAGGTTTTATATTGTCTATTTTAAATAATAAATCAGTAGCTTATACATATGTATTAAATGATTGAATTAAGGCTTTTTTTAGTTAAATTAAAAAATCTAAATATTATTTTAAATGAGTATTAAGTCACACTTTTATTTTGTCTTAATGTTTTAAGTTATTGAATTTATAAAAAATACCTAATTAATTAAACATAATTTAAACGAATTATAACAATTACCACATTTTAATGGTTCATATTAGTAACTTATGTTTATAGCAGCCTTACCGCTTGGAGAATAAAAATGCCAGTAGCAGTAAAAGAACGCTTGCTCGATTTAATTGATAAAAATCATCAGAATTACTGCGATTTAGTGACTTATTTTATGAATTCGGAAGTCACAAAACATGATAAAGAGCGGAAAGCTGCGAGCTTTCTTAGAAAGGAAATTCATACCTTAAATTTGGATAATTTGGACTTTCCTTCTGAATTAAATAAAATTTCTGCATGGCTTTGTAATGATAATAAATTTCAATGTGCTGAATATCAGCTCTATAAAGACAGAAGACACAGTGGGGGAGAGCGAGAATACTTTAAGAATGTAAGTCAAGCATTCGAATTTTTAATTAAAGTTGCACCGGTAAAACGGGTAGATGGTTCATGGTTATATAGCTTGGTTTACTACTGGAATGATCCAGTTTTTCGTGAATTAATTCAAATCTATGTAGAGGAATTAGGCTTGGGTTTGGCCACATCTAATCATGTCAGTCTATTTGATGATTTATTGGTTAAATTAGGGTTAGAGCATTTTGTATTAGAATTAGAAGATGAATATTATCATCAGCCCGCCATTCAACTGGCATTGGCTTACGCACCGCCCGAATTTATTCCCGAAATTGTTGGTTTTAATCTCGGTTACGAACAGTTGCCCTTGCATCTTTTGATTACCAATTATGAGCTAAATGAATTAGGCATCAATCCTCATTATTTTAATCTGCATATCACCATAGACAATATGGATAATGGACATGCACATTTGTCAATTAAAGCTTTAGAAAAAATTTATAAAAAGTTTAAAGATAAAAAATCTTTTATGGAAAAGATGAAGATCGGCTTTGCATTAAATAATAAGGGATTATCTTCCAGACAAATTATTCAAAATTTGAGTTCAGAAGCTCTGGTTCTTAAAATTTTGAAACGAAAAGCGTTGGTGGGTAATGTCATTCACAATGATAAATGCAAATTAAATAATCGTTCCATCAACGAATGGCTCTCAGAACCCAGTCTGGTCGAAGAATTCATAGAACTCATGATCGAAAAGCAATGGATCATTCTAAATCAGGATCCTGAAGCAAGCAGGTTCTGGAAATTGATCAGTCATGAAGAGGGCAAAATGTATGGGGTTTTTAATGCGACCGAAAAACAAATTATTCATGACTGGATTGCAGGCGATTATTTTAAGCAATCCTATTCAAAGTATAAAAAAGTAAATTCATCTTCTAATTCTATAGATGAATTCATGTTTAGTTATTTGGCTGATGGAGAACTGGAAAATATTCAGCAGCAGATGTCTGAATCTGGAAATTTAGCTGTCAAAATAAATAAATTGCTGCCTTATTTGGCTCCTCATGCTCACCATAAGGAAACGGGGCTTTGGTGTACTCAACGTTTCGTTGATTATCTGTTTCCCTTTCTTGGCGATAAAAAACCATCCACTCATTAATTTAATTTAAACATATTGTTTATTGGCATCGTTTTTTACCCATCCTAAATAGTACATTAACTCACAATTATAGGTAGGAATATGGACTCTAAAGCAAAGAAAAGTGAAGTAGCAGGAACTGACACTTTAGATAAACAAAATACCAGTACCAAGTCGCAACAGTTAGATGAATTCCGAAGCGATGCAACTGGAGAAGCGTTGACCACAAATCACGGGGTCAAAATTTCTGATAACCAGAATAGCTTAAGAGCAGGTGTACGTGGTTCGACTTTACTCGAAGATTTCATATTAAGAGAAAAAATCACCCATTTTGACCATGAGCGTATACCAGAACGTATTGTGCACGCACGCGGCGTAGGTGCTCATGGGTATTTTCAGGCCTATGAAGGTAATGAACAATATACAAAAGCCGGCTTTCTAACCGATCCTGCTGCGCAAACGCCAGTCTTTGTACGTTTTTCTACGGTACAAGGACCCCGTGGTTCTGCCGATACAGTGCGGGATATACGGGGTTTCGCCATCAAGTTTTATACTCAGGAAGGCAACTATGACATGGTGTGTAACAATGCACCTGTTTTTTTCGTCCAGGACGGGATTAAATTTCCCGATTTCGTACATGCAGTCAAACCAGAACCGCATACAGAAATGCCCACCGGTGCCAGTGCACACGATACCTTCTGGGACTTTGTTTCCTTGGTTCCAGAGACGGCGCATGCAGTCATGTGGGCCATGTCGGATCGTGGGATTCCTAGAAACTTGCGTGCAATACAAGGTTTTGGGGTACATACCTTCCGCCTGATCAATGCTGAAGGCAAAGCAATTTTTGTAAAGTTTCACTGGACTCCAAAACAAGGTCTGGCCCAGCTGGTCTGGGATGAAGCACAAAAAATTGCAGGTAAAGATCCAGATTTTCATCGTCGAGATTTATATGAGGCGATTGAAGCAGGTAATTATCCAGAGTGGGAACTTGGCATCCAAATCGTAAACGAAGAAGATGAAATGAGTTTTGATTTCGACTTACTTGATCCGACCAAAATTATTCCAGAAGAATTGGTGCCTGTTATTCCAGTAGGTAAAATGGTGCTCAATCGCAATATTGATAACTTCTTTGCGGAGACCGAACAAATTGCATTCTGCCCGGGTCATATTGTTCCAGGTATAGATTTTACTAATGATCCGTTACTGCAAGCACGTTTATTCTCTTATACGGATACCCAACTGAGTCGCCTGGGTGGTCCCAACTTTCATCAATTACCAATTAACCGAGCCGTGTGTCCATTCCATAATAATCAACGTGATGGTATGCACCAAAGCTTTGTTCATGGTGGACAGGCGTCATATGAGCCAGATTCAATCGATAATAACTGGCCAAGAGAAACACCAGCTGCTGCACAAGGGGGTGGTTTCGAAAGTTATCAGGAACGTATAGACGGCAATAAAATTCGTGCTCGCAGTGATTCTTTTTCAGATCATTTCTCTCAAGCCCGTCTTTATTACCAAAGTCTTGCCGCATATGAGCAAAAACATGTGGTAGATGCCTATGTATTTGAGTTGAGCAAGGTTAAACGTCTTCATATCCGTGAACGGGAAGTAAAAGAAGTACTGGCAAATATTGATTTAGATCTGGCTCAGCAAGTCGGTTTAAAATTAGGTATTGAAGTACCCCATACCGATAAAAATCTTAAAACGTCTTCAGTTGAAAAATCTGCCAAATTAAGTTTTGAAGCTTTTGTACCTGAAGATATTAAAGCCAGAAAAATCGCTGTACTGGTGCATGACAATGTCAATCAAGCCAATGTCGATGCCATTCAGCAATGGGCTAAAGCTGAAAATGCAGTAGCTCATGTTCTTACACCAACCCCAGCCCCAGTTTCAACTGCTCAAAATGCTCAACTGCCTTCAAATGGTATGCAAAAAGCTGAACCTTCTATCATGTATGACGCAGTTATTATTGTAGATGGTGATAATTATGATGTAGTTAAAAAAGACGGGGTAGCTACTCATTATATTCTTGAAGCCTATAAGCATTTAAAGCCGATTATCTTCTTGGGTGACAAGAAGAACCTGCTTAATGATCTGCAATTGGCAACCGATGAGGGTACGCTTGAATCTGGAGATTTTCTTGCTGTCAGCGACCAGTTTAAAGATTTGATCCGCCATCACCGTATTTGGGCAAGGGAAGCAGTAGCAGAAGGAATTCCTGCTTAACTCTTAATAAATCCTTTATTTGTTACTAAGCTCAAATAAAGGAATTTAACTTAATGGGGGGCACCATCTTGATGATGCTCCCATTATTTTTGATGCTATTGCTTATTTTAATAATATTTACTGCCGCTACTATCTCCTGATCCATACCAGTCTTTGACAATGTCAAAATAGCTTTGCTATTTATCTCAGCAAAAATAAGATTATTTAACTTTAGAAAAATTTAATAAAAGCTAAGTAGCAATTCTTTTTTATTGTTTGTCTATTTAAAGGTAAAAGGAGTCACTCTAAGTGGCAAATATAGTCTAAGACTTCATCTGCCATAATCTTGAAACGACTATTCCTTGGAACATAAAAGGATTGACCGGCATAATAAATCTGACCTTCTGCATCATTTTCAATTTGAACATGACACTTGCCTGAAACAATTTCTATACGTTCTGGGACATGGGTTTCGAAGGTAAGCGGGTATTCAGTGGGTAAAATCACGCCTATTGTTTTTTTAGTGCCATTTTTAAATTGGATGGTACGACTAATCGATAAGCCATCAAAATAAATATTTGGCTTTTTAACCACAGAAACAAAATCAAATTGAGTTGACATTAAGATGTGCTCCTGAAAAAGTATTTTTATAATAATTGAGCAATATCAGAATATATAATTGAAATACAAACATATAGCTTAGAAATATATTTTTTGGTTTCATTGTGTAAATTTGCTTAACAGTTTTTTATTTATTCCTTTTTTGTTGTTAGACATAGATAAGTCGTTAAATGCACAGGAGAATTTGACCTTGAGCCTTGCCTGTTAAAAAAAAATTTAAATCCGCTATATGGTTTTTTATCTAATACATACAAAATGACTCAGAATTATCGCTATTCTTTTTACAGATCAGTTAGGGAAAAAATAATTCAATTATTCTGTTTCAATCAAAACTCATAGATGTATGCATTCACCCGGTTAAGATCCCAGAAACAAGTCTAAATTGAGCCTGATTTATTAGGATTCAAATGAATTATCCATGATTTTAACAGCTTATTTATACCCTCTATTAAGCATACTGTGTGCACCTTTGAGACAGTTACAAAACAGTTTTTAAATAATTTAAAAAGGCAATTTATTTATAGTTCTTTTGTGTATAATTTCGCCAAATTTAGCCTCTGTACAGTTATTGGTTGCCAATAAATCTACAGGGGTTTTTCTATGGAAATTATTTTGGATTTGGATGCCCAGAACTTTCTTATCGTGGTGGCTCACACATGTTTTCTTCCAAAACAGCACATCTAGACCATGCAACCCAACATAGTGCACAGCGTCTATCCACATTGCTTTGTTTTTTCACTCTAGGTTTAAGTACTGCTGCTTGGGCACCTCTGATTCCTTATGCTCAGCAACGTCTTCATCTTAACCATGCTGACTTTGGTACTTTGCTCTTGAGTATAGGATTAGGTTCCATGATTGCCATGCCGGCAACCGGGTTATTAATTCAGAAAGTGGGCTGTCGTGTGATTATCTCGCTAGCAATTTTAATATTATTGCTCGTGCTACCCACTTTTGCCTTGAGTAGCAGCATCATCTTCATGTCTGTAGCGTTGTTTTTATTTGGTACCGCTGCAGGTAGCTTAGGTGTTGCTATTAATTTACAAGCTGTAATTGTAGAAAAAAATAGCGTTAAAAGTATGATGTCACAGTTCCACGGTATGTGTAGTTTAGGCGGCTTGGCAGGAGTAATGACAGTGACCGCTTTAC
>JBLZXS010000214.1:0-3634 GCA_050285325.1 Acinetobacter sp. | reverse complement strand
AATCCCTAAAGAGCAATTAAAAAATCCTGAATATTGGTCTCCAGAGTATGTTTTAATTAACAATCTTAAATCATATTTTGTAAAAAATGCTATTCAAAAATGTAATCTATCAACCTCATTAGTAGCGTGGGTTGATTTTGGGTATTGTCGTGATATAAATACTTTAGATAAAGTAAAAAAATGGAATTATAATTTTAATAAGGAAAAAATTCATTTTTTTACTATAAAGAAAAATTTTGATATTAATAAAGAAAATGTTTTATTTTCAATTTTTAATAATCGTCCATTTATTATTGGTGGAGTGATTGTAGCATCAAAAGAAAAATGGATAGATTTTTCAAATTTAGTTCTTTCTTGTCAAAAAAAACTTATAGCAGATGAAATAATTGATGATGATCAAGGTGTCTATCTTATGGCACTACTGAAACAGCCAGATTTATTTAAATTAAACTATTTAGGAAAAAACAAATGGTTTGATGTATTTAAAAAATACGATCAAAGTTCAAAGTTAAGCTGTGTTGATCAATTTAAGAAACTTATAGGACGTTATTAATGATAAATAAACAACTAAATGGAGTGCAATCAGATATACAGAGTGAGAGCGTTATAAATCTTTTTTCAACTGACGAAAAGCAAACGCAGCTGTTAAAAAAATGGCATAAGCAACCTTGGCGTACTTATTATTCCTTATTTGTTCCTAAAACAAAACGTAAGCAACAAAAATATCAAGCAAACTTATTGCAAAAAAAGCATGTCGCTCGACTTTGGGATATTTTCTTAGAAAAATATTTTAAAGGGCAACTGGAGTATTTTAATATTAAGCCCAAAAAAGAATTTAAAAACCAAAAAATTATTTGGCAATATTGGGGGCAGGGTGTAGAAGATAATTTATTACCTGATATGGTTAAAATATGCTTTAAGTCAGTAGATAAATATAAAGGTGAATATCAAGTAATTCGATTAGATGAAAATAGTATTGCTGATTATTTAGATCTTCCTAGTTTTGTTTGGGAAAGAAAAAAAAATCCACAATTTAAGCATGCATTTTTTGCTGATTTAATTCGTTTAGCGTTGTTAGATGTATATGGCGGTATATGGATAGATGCAACTATTTTATTAACAGCCCCTATAGATGAGAATATATTAAAACAAGAATTTTTTATGTTCCAACGTCATCCTGAAGCTCAGGATAAAGAGTTTTGGGTGGAATTTAATTATGATTATTTTGGTTGGCATGATGAACATTATGTAAATGTTTTAAATAGTTTTATTGTAGGGAGTAAAGATAATAAAATCATTCATACCTGCTTAGATATAATGCTTAATTATTGGCAGACACAGAAAGATATTCCGCATTATTTTATATTTCAAATTATGTTTAATCAATTGATGAGGTTGTATTTTTCTAATGAAAATAATTTAATTGTTAATGACACATTGGTACATTTATTACAAACTAAATTATCTGATATATATCAACCTAAAGACCTTAATGTTATTTTAAATCAAGTGAATATTCATAAAATGAATTATATTAAAGAGCCTAAACCTGGTTCTTATTATGAATATTTATTAAATAATTCAATATAAACTCTTTGTTTATATAGAAAATATTGAAAATAGCATAATATTATTTAAAGATTAAAGGAGCTATTATATTAACTTCTTTAAATAGTAAATTTTTAACTATGTATATTTTGAAATATCATTAATTTAAAAGGACTAAACTATTTTTCTTCTATAGATATTATTTTCTCCTTCAACTTTACGAAAACGCTTGTAAGACCACACGTACTGTTCAGGTGCGGTATTAATCATAATCTCAAGATCTTGATTCAAGCAATCCACAGATGTTTGCAAATCTTTCGATAAAATACCATCCGATAAAGGTATGCAATGTACATTAAATCCGGATGCTTCATTACGAATACAACTGAGGCCAAGCACGTTGCATTGGGTTTTACTTGCTAGTTTAGAAACTAAGGTTGTAGATAATGTTTTTTGCCCAAAAAACTCTGAATAAATACCTCCTGATTCTTTGGGAAGATGATCAGGTAATATCACAGTTAAGCCGCCTTGCTTCAGATGTTTAAAGATAGCACGTACACCATTTTCATTTGTGGGGACAAGAGTTGCATTCAGACGTTGGCGGGCTTCTAAAATAAAACGATCTACTGCCTTATTTTTATTGGGTTTGTACATAATCATGGGAGAACTATATAAATTCAGCCATGCATTTAAAAGCTCCCAACAGCCAAAATGGGCAACCACAACAATGACGCCCTTTTTATTGGCTAATGCCTCGGTTAAGTGCTGTTCGCCATAAATATTTTTTAACAGGCCTAGATTATATTCAGCTGGCATTCCCCAACATTTAATCGACTCAACATAGGTCATACATTGGCTTTTTAAACTACGCTTAATTAAAGCTTGCTGTTGCTGAGAGGTTAAATGTGGATAAGCTAATTGCAGATTAATGCGGGTAATCCGTTTCATGGATGAATTGTAGCTATTGAGCAGGAGGGCAATCCACGACGCAATTAATTGCAAGACAGACAGAGGAAGTAAAGAGACAACTTTGAATAAAAAATACATCACAACGCCCAACTCTTTATAGCCAAGATCATTATAAAAAGAAAATTTTGAAAAGAGTTTTATTGCATCAAAAAATGCTGCGCCATTTCTAAATTTATAGAGAATGAGATTAAAAGTCTTGAGAACAAAATGAATTAAAATAAGAGAATCAAACCACTGGGCGAATAATATCATTTTAGCCCAGTGGTTATGCAGAAAATATTATTTGGTCTTGTCGCGATCACCTTTAAGTACCATATAAAGCAGACCGCCAAAAATAAGGAAACCACCGCCAAAGCAGCTTAAACAGAATAATAAAATGCGTTGATTAGTTTCAAGTCCGAACAACTGATTGTTCAGAATATACAGCACAAAACCCCACTGAATCACGGCAAAAGCAATTAAGACAAGTGCACGACGACGAACTTCAGGACGCATAGCCATATAACATTGCTCACAGCAAAATGAAAAATAGGTGGCTATTATGCCATTCTGATCCGCTGATCTCAACGCAATAAAAAACCCTGCATCAAGCAGGGTCTTTATCACTGAATTAGAGAATTAAGCTTCTACTTTAACTTCAGCTTTTGGTTTTTCACGTAAACGGATACCTAAGTCACGCAATTGGTTCGCTTCAACTGGCGCAGGCGCTTGAGTTAAAGGACATTCCGCAGTCTTGGTTTTAGGGAATGCAATCACGTCACGAATTGAAGTCGCGCCAGTCATTAACATCACTAAACGGTCCAGACCGAATGCCAAACCACCATGTGGAGGTGCACCGTAACGTAAGGCATTCAACAAGAAGCTGAATTTTTCTTCGGCTTCTTCTTCAGAAATACCCAATGCCGCAAAAATAGCTTGTTGCATTTCTAAGTTGAAGATACGCAGTGAACCACCACCGACTTCAGTACCATTCAATACCATGTCATAAGCAACTGAAAGTGCCGCACCGGGATTGTTTTTCACTTCTTCAACGCTTGATTTTGGCAGCGTGAATGGGTGATGCACAGACGTCCATTTGCCATCATCAGTTTCTTCGAACATTGGGAAGTCAACCACC
>JBLZXS010000213.1:0-46224 GCA_050285325.1 Acinetobacter sp. | reverse complement strand
GCTACTTATTACCAGAAGTAGAAGATTTCCAAATCAGCACAGAAAATGTAGACGAAGAAATCGCATTATTGGCTGGTCCTCAACTTGTAGTGCCTGTACGTAATGCACGTTATTGCTTGAACGCGGCAAATGCGCGTTGGGGTTCTTTATACGATGCACTTTACGGTTTCGACGTAATCTCAGAAGAAGGTGGCGCGGAAAAAGGCAAGGGCTATAACCCGGTACGTGGCGACAAGGTAATTGCATTCGCGAAAAATTTCTTAAATGAAACTTTCCCGTTGGCAAACGGTTCGCATGCCGATGCGACTAAATATGCTGTAGATCACAATGCACTTGTAGTGACTTTAAAAGATGGTTCTACCACCACTTTGGCACATCAGGCGAAATTTGTAGGTTATAACGGCGATGCTGCCGCACCGACTGAAATCGTATTTAAAAATAATGGTTTGCATGTAATTGTTGAAATTGATGCGACTAGCCCGATTGGTCAAACAGATGCAGCTGGTGTTAAAGATTTAGTGCTTGAAGCCGCTGTAACCACCATTCAAGATTTAGAAGATTCGATTGCTGCTGTTGATGCAGAAGAAAAAGTAGAAGGCTACCGTAACTGGTTAGGTCTAATGCGTGGCACTTTAGAAGAGTCAATCGCAAAGAATGGTAAAACAGTTACCCGTTCATTGAATAAAGATCGTACTCATAAAAACCTGATTGGTGGTGTGACGTCTATTCACGGTCGTTCATTAATGCTTCTTCGTAATGTAGGTCACTTGATGACCAATCCAGCCATTCTTGTAGATGGTGCGGAAATATATGAAGGCATCATGGATGCTTTGGTTACACCATTGTTGTCTTTTGCAGACATCAAGGGTGAAAACGAAATCAAGAACTCGCGTAAAGGTTCGATGTATATCGTTAAACCAAAAATGCATGGTCCTGAAGAAGTTGCTTTTGCAGTTGAACTGTTTGAACGTGCTGAACAGGCGTTAGGTTTGCCTGCTAAAACGCTTAAAATCGGGATCATGGATGAAGAACGTCGTACATCTGTAAACTTGAAAAACTGTATCGCTCAAGCGAAAGACCGTACCATCTTCATTAACACGGGCTTCATGGACCGTACCGGTGATGAAATTCACACCTTTATGGAAGCAGGTCCATTCGTTCGTAAAGGCGAAGTAAAAGGTCAAATCTGGTTCCCAGCGTATGAAAATCGTAACGTGATGATCGGTCTTCAGGCAGGTTTACGTGGTAAAGCACAAATCGGTAAAGGCATGTGGCCAAAACCAGATATGCTGCTTGATATGTACAAAACCAAAACTGAACATCCTGAAGCGGGTGCAAGCTGTGCATGGGTTCCATCACCGACAGGTGCAGTAATCCACGCGATTCACTACCATCAAATCAATGTTGCAAACCGTCAGCAAGAATTGTTGGCAACTGAAGCGTTGTCACTGGATGATTTGTTGACACCACCACTTGCAAAAGACACCAACTGGTCTGAGGAAGAAAAAACCAAAGAACTTGAAAATAACTGTCAAGGTATCTTGGGTTATGTGGTTCGTTGGGTCGATTTGGGTGTAGGTTGTTCAAAAGTTCCAGATATTAATGATGTTGGTTTAATGGAAGACCGTGCAACTTTACGTATTTCTTCACAACACGTTGCAAACTGGTTACGTCACGGTATCGTAACGCGTGCGCAAGTTGAAGAAGTGATGCAGCGTATGGCGAAAATTGTGGATGAGCAAAATGCCAATGATCCGCTGTATACGGCTATGTCTACAGACTTTGAAAACAACATTGCGTTCCAGGCTGCTTCGGACTTGATTTTCAAAGGTGGTGAACAGCCATCAGGTTATACAGAACCATTATTACATGCTGCGCGTTTAAAGCTTAAAGGTTATACAGGCGACTAATCCTGTAAACTGAACAAAAAGCCTCCTCGTGAGGCTTTTTTTGTATATGATCGACACATAATAATGGAGTATAAATCATGTATTTTTGGCGTACCGATCTACTAATCGAAGACTTAAAACAAAATCGTGTCACTCAGGCTGACTTTAAAAATTATTATTTGGTGAGCAGTATTTTAATCTTGTTAAGCTTTTTTGCTTTAAGTCAGGCTGAAACTGAAGATCTGAAAATAAGTTTAGCGTCGTTAATCATTAATATCGGTTTGTTAATCACCTGGATTAATGCCATTTTTATGGCCAATGGTGGTGAAAAGGGTCATGCATTTTTAAATCGTTTTATTGCGCTGTATTTACCTATTACCATTAAAATCACAGTATTTGCAATTGTGGCGATGATTTGTTTTGAAATGATCTTTAGTCGTTTTAAATCCGGGTTTGATGAAGCACAACTTGCACATATTGATACGATTGAGAGCTTAGTGGTCGATATTTCACTTTCCTTTTTAATTTACTGGCGTATCTATGTTGCGATTAAAAAAATAAATCACTGATATCAAATTTACACTCCTTTATTTTTTGTTGGAATAGTATGCAGGCATGAGATGATTTACTGAACTATCCTAGCACTGAATAAATGCTCGGCTTAAAGTAGAGCAAAATACATGATAAAAAGGGCAATAGGATGAATGCTTATCTATTTCAAGATGAACAATTTGTTGCAGGGCAATGGATTAAAGGTACATCGAACAACGTTATTCAAGACATTAATCCCTTTAATCAAGCTCAGATTCTTCAGCTACAGGCAGCCAGTACTTCAGATGTAGATAAAGCTTATAGCAGCGCAGAAAAAGCCCAAGAGCTATGGGCGAATGTAGCTGGTGATATGCGTCAAAATATGGTTTTGAAACTCACTCATATTATTCAGCAACGCCGTGATGAAATTGTAAATTGGTTAATTCAAGAATCAGGCAGTACGCGTTTAAAAGCCAATATTGAAGTGGATGCAGCCTTGGGAATTATTCAAGAGGCGGCCACCTTTCCAGACAGAATAGTAACTGAAGAACTAAAATCGACTGATCCATCACGTAAAAGTATAGTGCTGCGTAAACCGCTTGGCGTTATTGCCGTGATTAGTCCATGGAACTTTCCTTTTCATTTGTCTATGCGTTCAGTTGTAACCGCTATTGCTATAGGTAATAGTGTGGTGCTGAAACCTGCCAGTGATACGCCAATTACCGGTGGTTTATTGTTGGCAAAATTGTTTGAAGAGGCAGGACTGCCACAAGGCGTACTCAGTGTACTTGCAGGTGCAGGCAGTGAAATAGGCGATTACTTTGTTGAACATGATATTCCTAAAATGATCTCTTTTACTGGTTCAACTTCAGTGGGTAAACGGGTCGGGGAACGTGCTTTAGCCAGTTCACGCATCAAGCGTTTGGCTCTGGAATTGGGAGGTAATGCCCCCTTGGTCGTTTTAGATGATGCTGATCTCGATTTAGCTGTAGAGCTCACGGTCATGGGACGTTTCCTGCATCAGGGTCAAATTTGTATGAGCACTAACCGTGTAATCGTCGATGAGACTATCTACGACGCATTTGTTGAAAAACTGACAAAGCGTGCAGCGGAAATTATGGTCGGAGATCCTAACAACGAAAATACCCTGATCGGTCCAATTATTAATACTTCTCAGGTCGATAAAATTAAAAAAATTATTGCTCAAGCAGAGCAAGCAGGCGCAAAACTGATTATTAAAGGTGAAATAGAGGGCAATGTGATACCACCACATATCTTCATTGACGTGGATCCTAATTCAAATTTGGCCAAAGAAGAAAGCTTTGGACCGGTACTGCCTATTATTAAAGCGAAAAATGAAGCACATGCTCTAGAACTTGCAAATGATACTTGCTTTGGTCTATCGAGTGCAGTATGCACAGCCGATTACCAACGAGGTATTCAATTTGCTTCAAAAATTGATGCGGGTATGACGCACATTAACGCAATCACTGTAGCAGACCAGGCCAACGCACCTTTTGGAGGAGAGAAAAATTCTGGTTTGGGACGTTTTAATGGACAGTGGATTTTAGAGGAGTTTAGCCGCACTCACTGGATGACTTTAGCTCAAGACCAATAAATAACGCTTTACAACGCTCGTTTAGTCGGTGGAGTAGCATCTGATTTTATGCTTATAATTTAACTTGAGCTGAACGAGTGGAAATTTTATGTGTGCAAATTTTAAACCTCTCACCTTAAAACAAGTTCAAGATTTGAATCTTCCAGAGATCCCTTTTGAATATCCCGAAGAAGTTTATCCAGGTTACGACTTGCCTTTATTATTTAAGTCACAAAAAGGTCTTGAATGGCGAAAAGTGATATTTGGGCTGGTACCGAAATGGGCGGAAGATAAAACAATTGCCCACAAAACGTATAATGCACGTAGTGAGACTTTGCTACAAAAACCAAGCTTTAGTAATGCGCTACTGAAATATAAATTTGGAGTCATTCCAGTTTCTGAATTTTATGAATCTAAATATTTTGATCAGAAACCACAGCGCTGGGGAGTGCGACGTAAAGATGGAAAAGCATTATACATTGCTGCTTTATATGAGATTTGCAAAATAAAAGATGAAGTAATCCGTTCAGCCACGATGATAACCATGGATGCTATTGACCACCCTATGATGAAAGAATTTCATGAGGCAGGAAATGTTAAACGCTCCGTGATTGTTATTCCCCAAGAGCGTTTAAATGAATGGCTGAGCTGGAGGTCTCCAGACATTCGATCTTTTGTAGAAGGATTTCCTGAAGTTGAGTTC
This sequence comes from Acinetobacter sp., assembly GCA_050285325.1. Classification (GTDB taxonomy): domain Bacteria; phylum Pseudomonadota; class Gammaproteobacteria; order Pseudomonadales; family Moraxellaceae; genus Acinetobacter. The sequence continues at coordinate 41,504 of JBLZXS010000213.1, read as the reverse complement.
GAATGTTCACATGTAGCTAAAGCAAAAATCGAGAAAATAACTCCCCAATTGAATTTTTTTGATTAAGTATGGTTTAACGTGCCAAATTTTTAAAAATATGTTTGAGGCTTTCCATCATCTTTTCGATTTGCAATGGAGTTAAGCCATCAAAAGATTGTTCCAAAACCACAGTGGTCAGATCGTTAATTTTTTGGGTCATTTGTTGCCCTTTATCCGTTAACACGACACGGGTAATCCGGGCATCGTCCTCACAAGAATAAGTATCAACCAGTCCTTCATCCTTTAAACGATAAACAATCTTGGTGGTGGTGGACATCTTGGAAACCACCATTTCAGAAAGATCAGACACACTGGCATGCGGTTTGGATCTTAAAGAAAGTAAAATACGACGGCGAGAATTATCTACCCCATATTTTTTTAAGGCGTGGTCCATATTTTGTATGTGCTGAGCATGGACTTGAGTGACCCAATAATATGGAAAATTTTCTAAGCTAAAATCTTCAACTGTTGGTAAGAATTTGCTGTATTTTTTTGTCATGGTGGTTTCTCCATTTTAATATTCTTATTATCGGAATAATTGTGTTAAAAAAAATCGAATAGAACTTATTTCTAATATTTTAGCGAATAAAGCAAAAAATATATCTCCTTTAAATTTTTCAGATTAATTCTAAGTTAGTGCGCTAAATTTTTAAAAATATGTTTAAGGCATTCCATCATTTTTTCAATTTGTAATGTAGTTAAACCTTCAAAAGATTGTTCCAAAACCACAGTGGTGAGGTCATTAATCTTTTGGGTCATTTTTTGCCCTTTATCTGTTAACACGACACGGGTAATCCGGGCATCATCTTCACATGAGTAGGTATCAACCAGCCCTTCATCTTTTAAACGATAGACAATCTTGGTGATGGTGGACATCTTGGAAATCAACATTTCAGAAAGATCGGATACACTGGAATGCGGTTTTGATTTTAAAGAAAGTAAAATTCGACGACGCGAATTATCTAAGCCATATTTTTTTAAGGCATGATCCACATTTTGTACTTGTTGAGCATGAACTTGGGTGACCCAGTAATATGGAAAATTTTCAAAACTAAAATTTTCAATTGCTGGTAAGAATTTGCTGTATTTTTTTGTCATAGTAGTCTCTCTACTTAATTGTTTTTTAATTGTATTTTATTATTGTAACGATTTTGTTAAAAATATCGAATAAAATTTATCTATAATATTTTATCGATTAAAGTAAAAAAAATACATCTCCTTCTTATTAAATTTTTCAGATTAGCCCTGAACTAGTGCGCTAGATTTTTAAAAATATGTTTAAGGCATTCCATCATTTTTTCAATTTGTAAGGTAGTTAAACCCTCTAAAGATTGTTCCAAAACTACAGTGGTAAGCTCATTTATCTTTTGGGTCATTTGTTGCCCTTTATCCGTTAACACGACACGGGTAATCCGGGCATCGTCCTCACAAGAGTAAGTATCAACCAGTCCCTCATCCTTTAAACGATAAACAATCTTGGTGGTGGTGGACATCTTGGAAACCAGCATCTCAGAAAGATCAGACACACTGGCATGCGGTTTTGATTTTAAGGAAAGCAAAATTCGGCGACGAGAATTATCTAAGCCATATTTTTTTAATACATGATCGACATTCTGGACATATTGAGCATGGACTTGAGAAACCCAATAATATGGAAAATTTTCTAAGTCAAAATTTTCCGCAGAAGGTAAAAATTTATTGTATTTTTTAGTCATGGTAGACGACACCTAATACATTGTTGTAATTGTATTTTTCATTAAAAAATCATTCTATTCGAAGGCTATTAAGTTTAGCAATATATATTAAATTATTTTTATCGCCTATCAATATATATTAAGTTTTTTATAATGCAATAAGGAAAATTATATTTCATAAGTTTCCTTATATGAAGCAAAATTAAGCATCATCGTTTAGAAGAAACATAGTGTCGCTGTCTATCTCCTGATGAAATACCACAATACTCTGGGTAAATGCACCTTCATAGCTAGTATTAGCAATGGTTTTCGATATTTTGTTAAAGGTTAGTGCTTTATCATTTGTCATATCAAATAATCCTGTAAATTTTTTGATGAGATTAAGAAACTTAAGCATCTATTTTTAGCTATCGATTATTGAATGAAACAATCTTGAGCGTATTTCATTTTAGTGAAAAAAAACCATTTGGGGACTGATCTTTTTAACAAAAAGTTTCTTATATTTATCTCGTAACTTTAATCAATTAATGTATTTATCAAGAAAATTTTAAAAAACAAGGGCTTGGGTGGGTAGTTTTTAATATTTTTTTATAGTCATGAGTGTCAGGGTGATTTTTTTAAATCAAAAATCGGACGAATAGATGAGATAAATCACAAAAAGGTGTATTAATTTTAAACAAGTTGGCACTTTAATGCTTAAAAGTACAAAAAATTAATTACAATCTTTTTAAATTATGCATAATAAATTTATCTATTGTTGAACAGGTCATATCTATGGATCCGTCGCCGTGCAGGTCTAGTTTTATTTTTAACCAAATTCATAAAATCGGAGATATAAACTAATGGAGTTTTTATTAGATCCGGGAATTTGGGTTGGTTTGCTTACCCTTATTGTTTTAGAAATTGTCTTAGGTATTGATAACCTAGTCTTTATTGCCATTTTGGCTGAAAAACTTCCTCCAGAACAACGTGATAAAGCACGTGTGGTGGGTCTTTCCCTCGCTTTGTTCATGCGCTTGGGCTTATTGTTTGCCATCTCTTGGTTAGTCACTTTGACCAAACCGCTTATTACCGTCTTTGATTGGACATTCTCAGGTCGAGATCTTATTCTTTTATTTGGTGGTTTATTCCTGGTCTATAAAGCCGTGACTGAACTGCATGAAAAGATTGAAGGCAAGCCTGAAGTTAAAGTTACCACCAATATTGTTTACGCAAGTTTTGCCGCAGTCGTTGCACAAATTGTGGTGTTAGATGCCGTATTCTCTTTAGATTCGGTGATTACCGCAATTGGCATGGTCGACAACATCTATGTGATGATGGTAGCAATGGTCGTTGCCATGGCGGTAATGTTATTGGCTTCTAAATCATTAACTGCTTTTGTAAACAGACATCCAACTGTTGTGATTCTGTGTCTAAGCTTCCTGTTGTTAATTGGAATTAGCTTGATTGCAGAAGGTTTTGGTTTCCATATTCCGAAAGGCTATATCTATTCGGGTATTGGTGTTGCCATTGCAATTGAAGCATTTAACCAATTTGGCCAACGTAACGTAGCCAAACATGAATCTAAAATTCCATTGCGTCACCGTACTGCAGATTCCATCTTGAAATTGATGGGCGGAAAAATGGAAACAGTCACTGACAGTGCTCAGCACTTTGAAGCTCAAGAAGCTTTTGCTGATGAAGAACGTTATATGATTGGCGGCGTATTAACCTTGGCGGAAAGGTCAGTCGCTTCGATCATGACACCGCGAAGTCAAATTTCTTGGGTGGACATCAATGATACGCCTGAACAAATTCGTGAACAGGTACTAGCTGTACCGCATAGTTTATTTCCAGTTTGCCGTGGCAGCTTGGATAAAGTCTTGAGTGTGGTCCGTGCCAAAGAGCTTCTAGATGTATTGGAAGATGAGGCCCAGCTTAAAGCTTTAATCAAACGTCATCGCCCGATTTATATTTTTGAAAAAATGAAAGTGATCGATGCGATCAATACCTTGCGTACGTCTAAAGGCTCATTGGTATTGGTGAGTGACGAGTTCGGAAATGTACAAGGTTTAATTTCTCCACTGGATGTGTTTGAAGCCATTGCCGGTGAATTTCCTGATGCAGACGAACAGCTGGATCTAGTTAAAATTGATGATCATAGCTGGAAGGCATCTGGCATGCTGGACGTGTATCAGCTCGAATTAGAGTTGGGCATGATGGATTTAGTCGAAGAAGATGCGGGTTATATCAGTCTTGCGGGTCTAATTCTAGATAAAACCCATGGTGAAGTGAGCTTAGGTACTCAGCTTGATTATCAGGGTGTACACTTTGAGGTGACGGAATTAGATGATAATCGAATTAAATCGGTTTTAATCGTGCATCGTTAGACCTCGATAAAGGATTCTAGAAAAAGTTATTAATATTTTTCGTGGTCTCCTTTTGAACTGTTTTAAAAAACCCAATAGACAGGTGTTATTCCTATTGGGTTTTTTTATCAATTTAGTTTATCTTTGAACAAGGTAGGGGATGGATCCTGAGCTGTTGTGATAATAATAAAAAGCCTAAGCTAATGACTTAAATTAATACTTAAATCGCTATTTCTAGGGATATTTTGTCTCAACAAAATGATGAATAATTAAAATATAAAAAAAGAGGCTTCAATTGATTTTATGCGTATTAATGAAAAAATTGTAGATTTTACAAAACTTGCAGCTGAACAAAAAACTCGATTTTTTAAAATGATATCTGAATTTGATCAGCAAATTTTTCCAGACTCCAGCGAACAAGAAATTTATAATTTTGTCTATGATCAGGATGCTGTATCAGTTCTAGTGGTTCATTATTATCATAAAGATACACTGGTGGGACAAAATATTATTCCTGTGCTTAAGCTTTCTCTAGGGGGTCATGCTGTCTTTGTGGTGAGCTCCCGGGCGAGTATCTTACCGGCTTATCGTAAAGGCAATAGAACACTTAAAACTGCAATCCGCGTTGCGATTAATCACCGGATTCGGCATCCCACTATTCCCTTATGGTTTGTACCTACAGTCATACAGCCTGGAATTTATACCTATTTTGCATCTCGTTCACAAAATTTCTTCCCACGTACAGGTAAGGAAACTCCTCAAGAGTATTTAAAAGTTCTGGAGATGATTCAGCAGCGTAAGCATGATATCCGCAAGCGCCGAGACGATATTTTTGTCTATCCTTATGTGATGCCGCAAACTACACCCGAACACATTCAACGTTTAAGAACGAGGGCAACGCCACATATCAATTTTTTTATGCAGCATGTACCTGACTATTTTGATGGCATAGGTCTGCTGTGTATCTGTAAATTGGATTTAAAAACGATTTTTGAAACTATATTGAATTTATTTTTAGACCGCAAAGTGTATTAAATTTTATTCTCTAGAGGCAGTTAAATTATCTATTTAAAATTTCTCAGTTTGCATAAATAAAGCATAGGCAAAAAATGCTCATCACGCTTAAAATATCAAAATGCTTTGAGTTTCTATAGCTCAGATGCATATCGCTATAGTTAGTTTTGATAGTTTTTAAATAATCTCGACATTTTCCTTATAGTTCAATAAAAGCAAGTCCAAGCATTTGGATGAGTACATTGAAGTGATTTAAATAAGGAAACGGGATGTTGAATCAGTCTTTCGATACGGATGTTGTGGTGATTGGAACCGGCCCAGCGGGAGCAACCACTGCTTTAGCCTTGGCTACTTATGGAATCTCAGTCCGTTTTTATACCCAGTTTAATGGCCTGGCAAATTCGCCACGAGCGCACATTACCAATCAACGTGCAGTAGAAGTATTGCGTGAATTTGACTTAGAAGAAGAAGCTAAAAGTAGAGCCACTCCATGGCAAGACATGGGAGAAAGCATGATTACCACCAGTTTGATTGGTGAAGAGATTGCACGTATCCAAGCGTGGGGAACAGGTGATTTACGTCATGGCGATTATGTAAAAGGCAGTCCTTCGCCTTTATTCGATTTGGTGCAACCAGAAATGGAAGCACTGCTGGTGAAGCATGCAGTCGCGCGTGGTGCAAATCTATTTTACAATACTGAATATCTAGATCATGAACAAGATGAGGATGGCGTTACGGTCTGGTTTTTAGACCGACTGGAAAATCGCAAATATTCGGTTCGTGCCAAGTACCTGGTAGGTATGGATGGGGCACGCTCTAAAATCGTTGAGAAAATTGGTCTTCCGATAGAAGGTCAGATGGCGCGTGCAGGTACAACCTATGTCCGTTTTAAAGCTGACTTGACTAAGTATGTGCAACATCGTCCAAGTATTTTACATTGGATTGTTAATCCTGCTGCAGGTTTTGGAGAAATTGGTATGGGCTTGCTGCGTGCCATTTCTCCGTGGAATGACTGGATTGCAGGTTGGGGCTTCGATATTGCACAAGGTGAGCCGCAATATACCCAAGAACAAATCATTCAGCGTATTCATACCTTTATTGGTACGGATGATGTCGATATTGAAGTTCTAAATGTATCGGCATGGTATGTGAATCAGGCTTTTGCCAAGCATTATTCAGTCGGTCGGGTTTTCTGCGGCGGGGATGCCGTACATCGTCATCCACCCTCAAGTGGTCTAGGTTCAAATACCTGCATACAAGATGCTTTTAACTTGGCATGGAAACTGGCTTTTGTCATTAAAGATTGGGCAAAAGCAGATTTATTGAGTTCTTATAGTGATGAGCGTGTGCCAGTTGGACAGCAAATTGTCGCACGTGCCAATCAATCGCGATTGGACTACAAGCACCTGAAAGATGTTTTTGGTTTTGATCAAGGCATTGAAACCACCCAGCAATTGTTAGATCGATTGAATGCATCTACAGAAGATGCGGCTGAATTGCGTCTTCAGTTGAATCATGCTTTGGAAATTAAAAACTTTGAGTTCAATGCACAAGGGGTGGAGCTGAATCAGCGTTATCAATCCGTTGCTGTGGTTTTGGAGGATGAAGATGAGGAACATTGGCAAGCTGACCCGCAATTGTACTTACAGGCCACTTCACGCCCCGGGGCGAAAATTCCACATTGCTGGTTAATTGATGCGAAAAATGGTCAAAAGGTTTCCACACTGGATATCGTCGGAAATGGCAAACTTACTTTAGTGACTGGTTTATCTGGTACAGCTTGGAAACAGGCAGCTGAACAATTAGATTTAGCTTATCTAGATGTTGTGACCATTGGGCAAGAAGTGAAAGATGTTTACGGCATCTGGCAAAAAAGCTGTGAAATTGCTGAAGCAGGGATGTTGCTGGTTCGTCCAGATGGCTATGTGGCATGGCGCCATCAAGAAGCATTGTATGACGATGCTAAAGCCTTGCAGAAACTCAGTCATGTGCTAGAACAAATGCAGTATCAAATCGCTTAACTCAGGTTTTTTAAAAGTTATTTTGAAACCTGCTATTGTTGAACGGATTGCTGAATGATTTTTGCAGTAAATTGCAAAATTGGATTTTCAGCATCTGTTCGATAACTGGCATACAGCGGTAAAGTCGGCAAGTCTTGTTTTAGCTCAATTGCCTGTACATTCGGGTTCAGCAATTGCCGTGCATATTCAGGTATAAAGCTCCAGCCCAGACCCATATTAATCAAATTAATATGCTGTAAGGCATTAGTGACTTGATATTTATATTGCAGTTTTAAATTTTCTTTTTCAGTGAACTGTTGAATTCGCTGATAGAACACTGGTGAAAAGAGCTGGTCACAGACAATGAAGTCATCATTTTGAATTTGTCTTAAGTCCTGAATCTTACGCTTGGCAATATAGTTTTGATGGGCAACACATAACAGTTTTTCTTCAAATAGCATTGTGCTGGTATAAACTGGATCCTCCATACACACGCGACTAAAAATTAAATCCAGCTCGGAATTTTTCAGTGCTTGGACCTGTTCGCTACAGGATAAACTTCTGATTTTAAGATCAACTTGCGGAAACTGAGCACGAACCTGTTGAATCACTTGGGGAATAATGGTCATTTCCGCAACGTGCAATACGCCAATAAACAGCTGTTGCTGACCTTGATTGGCGATTTGACGTGCATGAGCGATGGCAAGTTCTGCGTATTTAATCGATTCCAAGGCATATTTGAGAAAGCCTTGACCTTCTGCAGTCAAGGTTATTTTCCGCGCACTTCGGTCGATCAGTTGTACACCCACTTCTTCCTCTAAATCTTTAATTTGCTGGCTAAGGGAAGGCTGAACGGTACAGAGTTTTTGCGCAGCACGGGTAAAGCTGAGTTCTTCCGCCAGAGCCACAAAGTAACGTAAATGTCTAAGTTCCATTGAGTATGTCCTGCTGAAAAACGGTTTTACGCTGTTGCTTAAAAACTAAAATAAAGATCTATGCTCATTTACATGACTAAAAGCATATTCTAGATTTCAAGGATTTTGATATCGGCATATTGCTGAATTAAACCTGGATTCAAACTGTGGAGATAATCCATGAATGCAACATTAAACTGACCAATCGTTTGTGCTTTTTCAAAAGCCAGTTTTCCTGCAATGGCAAAATGCGTATGTGCAGCAATCGTAGCAATCGTCGCTGTAGTTACCGCACAGTAAGCCGCGATTAAAGCACCGAGCGCACAGCCAGTTGCGGTGACTTTCGGCTGTAAATAAGAGCCGCCATTGACTTGAATCACGGCATCAAGTTCTTTGCTTAAAATAAAATCCGATTCACCTGAAATGGCGATGCATTCAGCATGTGCTAACAGGACTTTGGCTTGGTTATACACATCTGCGCTATCCAAAGTGCTATCGACTCCTTTGGAGAGCACCTGATTGCCTGCAAGGGTGCTGATTTCTGAAGCATTACCGCGAATAACGGTTGGATGGTATTGTAGTAACTCATCCACCATATCCGAGCGCCATTTTAAAACGGGGCCATAACCGACTGGATCGAGTACCCAGGGCGTATCAGTTCGCTGCGCCGTTTGTGCAGAAATTTGCATCGCCTGCATTTGTTCGTTGGTTGGCGTACCCAAATTAATGCTCAGTGCAGCGGAAATACTGGTAAAACTTTCGGCTTCGAATGGATTGTCAATCATGGCAGGTGAAGCACCGGCAGCCAGCAAAACATTGGCTGCATAATTGGCTGCAACACTATTGGTAATACATTGTACTAACGGTTGCTGGGTTTGCAGCTGAGTCCATGCTTCAACAATATGTTCGACCAATGTTGAAGTTTGATCCATGGGATTATTCCTTAAGTTATATACCTGATTGGAGAAGCTAGACATAATAGATCAGTATGTATTGGTTGAAATTCTATTGGGTAAAATAGTGGTCTTGATGCTTACAGCTGCGACAGCAGAGTGTCACATAATTTTCAGCATCATAATCCACAGTAAGCTCATTTGAACCACAATACATACAGCGTTTTTGTGAATAGAAGCTTAAGCGCGGTTCAATTTTTTTCCAGATCCGCCAAATTGGCTGGAAAAAAATACTTTCATCATAGCCCAAAAAACGGAAAAATAGGATTTCGCTCATCTTGCTAAAAGGTATATTGTAAGGACGCGGCAGGGTGGATGTTTCCCATTTTTCGGTCACAGCACGGTCACGATATTGCTGCAAGGTTTTCTTTAACAAGTTGGTGTTAATAAAGTTTTCATTGCGTGCTTGCAAGGCTTTTTGCTGATGCAAATATTCCAGCGCAGTTTGCACCAGATAATAGATTTGCCCCACCGCCAATGAATCCATCAGGCGATAGCAAAAGGTTTGAAAACTGTTGTTTCCCGCAATTTGGATGCCCCAAGTGCGGCAATAAAACTGGACAAACTGAATAATTTCCTGATAGAGCACCAGATAAAGTACATTTTTTACTTCATCTGCATTTTTAAAGGGCACACCCATGGTTAAATTTTCATAAAACCAGTTGCGAAGTTGCTGGGTAATGCTAAACAGACTCGGTTCAGAATAACCGTCTAAACGCACATTGACATAGTAATGATGTGCCTCAGATGCAAAATCCTTGGCAATCAGGATTTGTTCTTTTACCAATTGTTTGACCAAATAATTTTGGAACAAATAGTTCGGGGTAATCGAATGGTATTTGATGCTTTCCCAATCGATATATTCATGATGCGTGGTATGTTCCTGAACCTGATTGTCCAAGATACTCAGTAAAAATAATTTATTCAGAAAACTGATTTGGTCGAGTCTATATTCGACAGTATCTTTATTTTTCGATTTGATTTTGCGCTGCTCTTGAAGACGCGTTTCAGTGAGCATTTTTTTTCGATTGACTAAACATTTGTCACAATGACAGTTGGTGCGCCCATCTTGAAACACCCGATGTTGGCAGTGACTACATTCATGAAAATTAAGTGCTTGATCGTACTGTTCTGCTTCAATCCAGAACATGGATGCCTGACACAGAGGGCATGATGTACTTTCATCGAGCTGTTTTTGCAGAATTTGAAGAAGCATGGAAAGAGTCAATCACAAGTCGGGTTAATCATTCAGTCAATTATACACATCTCTTTTGCTTGGGCGTGATTGAATAGGGCCAATTGAAATGTAAATCAAAAAGGTCAATTGAAGAGAACTTGGTTTTTAGAAATAGTCTAAGTTTTTATGGTGTGTATAAGGAGATGGAAAAGCTAAGCTTCCATCTCCATTCTTGTATTTCCGCAACAGGGCTAGAGCAAGGTCGGAAGATGTCAGGCGAGTATTGATGTACCTCAATTAATAAGAGGCAGGGCAAGGTAATGATTCATCCTCCTCGCCTAATTGCTTTGCCTGAATTAAAGCCTGAACCTTTTTAGATGGAATTTTTTTGCTGCCTAATGAATCGTAATTATTTAAAATTGCGCAAATATCGAGTGATTGCATCGGAATACCTTCACAGCTCATAAACATGGCAATCACTTTATGATCAATTCCGGCAGCGTCAAGTGTTTGCATGGTTTTGATGTTTTCCACACGGACAATATGGTCTTTTAAATACATGGGACACCTCTTCTAATTTTTAACTTAATTTTATAGTGCGCTTTGCACAAATATATACAAGCAAAAAACGTGCTCAAAATGTAGTCATCTTGAAAATAAGTGTCACTTTGGGTTAATCAGGTTTATAAATTATATAAATCCAACTTCAGTCATATAAACAGATATTAAGATACCCAGATTTTTTATGTGAATTTTGAAAAAGATTGAATTTAAGCTACATAATTTCATTGGCTGCGCATGTTAAATAAGCAACTGAGATATTAATTGTACTGATATTCAACCTGTCAATTGAAAATGACCCTTCATGCGCCCATATATAACTCAAATCAATCGCACAGACAGATTGTGAAAGTTGTCGTATGATCGAAGCATTTCACAACAACAAAGTTTTGGCTTAAGAACGACAGGATTAGGACATTATATGAATATCGCGGCAAACCCAGTGGTTGAAGCAGACCAGACTGTTTATTTAAAAGACTATCAAAAACCCTCTTTTTTGGTTGATTCAATCAACTTGGATATTCAGGTTCATACAGATCGTACCGATGTGAATGCAACATTGGTAATGAAGCGCCAGACCACGGGAGATTTGGTTCTGTTAGGTCGGGATCTTGAATTAAAATCCATTACTTTAAACGGCAAGCTACTGACTGAAGCAGACTATACACTTGATGCTGAACAGCTGGTGATTGCCAATGCACCAGATCAAGTCATTCTTGAAACAGAAGTCATCATTCATCCGGAAAGCAACACGCAACTTGAAGGTTTGTACCAAGCGGGTGATGATTTATTTGTCACCCAAAACGAACCTGAAGGTTTCCGCAAAATCACCTTCTATCCGGACCGTCCGGATGTCCTGTCTGTCTTTACCACACGCGTAGAAGCCGATAAAAAATTCCCGGTACTTCTAGCCAATGGTAACCTGATGGAAGCGGGTGAGGCCGGTGAAGATCGTCACTATACCATCTGGCAAGATCCGACAAAAAAACCAAGCTATTTGTTTGCCTGTGTGATTGGTGATTTGGCAGTACTGAAAGATTCTTATGTAACGTCTGAAGGCCGTAACGTTGCACTAGAAATTTATGCCGAAGAAAAAGATATTCCAAAATGCCACATTGCGATGGAAGCATTGAAACATTCGATGCAATGGGATGAAGAACATTATGGTCGTCCGTATGACCTGGACAACTATATGATTGTCGCAACAAGCGCATTCAATATGGGTGCCATGGAAAATAAAGGTTTAAATATCTTTAATACTTCATGTGTGCTTGCCGATGAAGAATTCACTACGGATGCTGCCATCATGCGGGTACAGTCTGTGATTGCACATGAATACTTCCATAACTGGACCGGTAACCGGATTACCTGTCGTGACTGGTTCCAATTGTGCTTAAAAGAAGGTTTAACTGTATTTCGTGATCAGTCTTTCTCGGAAGATTTACAATCGGCTGCTGTACAACGTATTGATGATGTTGCGGTACTCAAAGCACACCAATTCCCTGAAGATTCAGGTCCGTTATCGCATCCACCTCGTCCAGATCACTTTGTTGAAATCAATAATTTCTATACCGCAACTGTGTATGAAAAAGGTGCGGAAATTAACCGCATGATGGCAACCTTGCTTGGTAAAGAAAAATTCCGTCAAGGCACCGACGAATATTTCCGCCGTCATGATGGTCAGGCGGTAACGGTTGAAGACTGGATTTCTTCCTTGACTGCGGGTTCTGGTGTAGATTTGTCGACATTCCTGATTTGGTATAACCAACCGGGTACACCAAAACTGGAAGCCAAAGGCGAGTACGATGCTGCGACACAAACCTATCGTTTAAGCTTTAAACAAAGTTTAAAAGCACATCCTAAATATCCAGCTTTAAAAGCAGTACCGATTCCTGTTGCTTTGGCATTGTTTAATGCAGAAACCGGTGAGCAATATACTTTGCAGTCTGAAGCATTATTTGAAAATGCTGTTAAAGATGGAATGTATTTATTTGATCAGGCGGAAGCAACGATTGAGTTTAGTGGCATCACGGCGAAACCTGTAGTGTCATTACTGCGTAATTTCTCTGCACCGGTCAATCTTGAATTTAATTATTCAGATCAAGAGCTGGCTTTCTTGATGCAATATGAAACCAACGGTTTTAACCAGTGGCAAGCCACTCAAACCTTGCTGGAACGTATTTTATTAAATGGTCATGAGGCTGATATTTATATTCAAGCCATGAAAAATACTGTACCGGAAGTGATTCAAAAAGATCCACTCTTGGCTTCACGTTTATTTGATGTCCCTACAGAAGGGTATCTGGGTAGCCGTATAGATACAGATTATCAGCCTGCCAAAATCCAGGAACAGCGTAATGCTTTGCTAGATACATTGGCACGTGAATTTGGTTCGTTCTGTAAAGAAACCTATCTGGAATTAGATCCTGATAATCAAAGTGAATTCTCTCAAGCGATGGGTGTTCGCGCACTCAGAAACATTATGCTGAGTATGATCGCACGCCAAGGTGATGTATCAGCCTTTGATCTGGCATATGAGCAGTATCACACCGGTAATATGTCTGAACGTTTGGGTGCGCTCAAAGTTCTGGTCTGGAATGATGCACCACAAGCCCAACAGGCTTTGGCAGACTTCTATAGCCGCTTTGAAGAAGAAGCCCTGTCTTTAGATCAATGGTTTATGGTTCAGGCTGCACATCCAAAAGCAAATGCGGAAACCATCAAATATTTAACGTCGCACCCTGATTATGATTTGGGTACACCAAACCGTATTCGCGCGGTGAGTGGAGGTTTAAATGCCAATCCGGTGAATACCTGGAGTTTTGGTGTTCAGCACTATATTGATCTGGCTAAATATCTGGATGAGAAAAACCCGATTGTCGGTTCACGTTTACTGCAAGTACTTTCTCGCTGGTACACCTTGGCCGAACCGCAACGTACAGAAGTAAAAACTGCACTTGAGGCTTTAAAACCACAAGTGAAATCTAAAAATGTAGTAGAGACTTTAAATAGTATGTTGAGTATATAACTCTCATATTATTGAATAACTGAAAAAGCCTTTTTTTGATTAAAACCGAGAAAAGGCTTTTTATTTTTAAAGTGCAACTGAATGACCCTGTAAATAGACTTCTTTCATAACTTCTTTTTATTTCTCTTGCGCAGACTTGAAATACATTTCAATTCAGCTCAGGGAGAAAATAAAGGCGGTATTAACCATTATGAAAGAAGTTTAATGAGTATATGTTTAGAATAACTAAATGAATGAGTAAAATAATAAGCCTTATTTTCTATGGAGTAATCACTTTAAAAATGTCGATTAAATCACATTTATAGCGTAAAATAATGCTGTTAAAGCTCATCCTAAGGTGGGCTTTTATTATTTAGCAGACTGTGATGATATTCAGCCTGTCATTTTATTCAGTAGACTGGAGAAGAGTTTTGTTAGTTAAAATTGAAGATGGTTTTTATTTGAACTCTCAACATATTATAGCTATACGTGTTTCAAAAAATGCCACTGATGGACATTTTGTTGTCGTGATTGAATATACACCCAATAATATTCAAGCGATGGGAACTTATCAAAAAACTTTTGACAGTAAAATTGAAGCAGAAATTTATCTACAAACTTTGCATCAGTACATTTCCAAATAAATTCTATCCCTCGTTATTTAAATGCTGTCGCAAATCGCTTAAGCATTTTTAAATGGATCGATGCAAGGATACAAATCTAAATAAAAGGCTTACTGATCAGGAATGGTGAATTGATTATTTTATAGTTAAGCATTTACATCAAATATGGATGGAAAACGATGATTAAAACAATATGCACAGTAAGCCTCAGTCTAAGCCTGTTAATAGGTTTATCCGCATGTCAGAAAAATGATGCTGATAATGATCCAAATAAAAAAGTTGCTCCCCATGCTTTGGATAAAGACACCTAGAACTAACAATTTTCTCGCGTGGTACTGTTAATCAAAAAAGTCCCTCATTGAGGGACTTTTTTTGTTTTTAGCTAAAGAGCTAAACTTTTATAATCAGTACAGGAATAGGGGATTGGGTCAATACTGCCTGAGCTACACTGCCTAACATTAATTTTTTGAATCCTGTGCGACCGTGCGAACCCATAATAATTAAATCAGCACCCACTTCATCAGCCACATGAATGATTCCTTCAGCAGGTGATACGCCGCGAATTATTTTTGTATCTACCTCAATGCCATCTCGAACGAATGATTGCTGGATGTCAGCTAAGCGCAACTGCGCATTTTTTTCAGCTTGCATAAAGTAGTCGGTAATTGCAGGCGCAACTTTATAAAAATCCACTCCAACAAAGGGATCTACCGCAATCACGCTGGTAATTGTGACTAGACAATTAAGTGATCTGGCTAAAGCGAGGGCTTGTTCAACAGCTGCATAAGAAATAGGAGATTCATCAACGGGTACTAAAATATGTTTATAGGTCATGAAATTATCCTTATGTATATTGTTGAATGGAGATGCGGTTTTATTTTTAATCGTTCGTCTCTATGACGAATAAAGAGTCGCCAAAATAGCCCAAATGAACCCCACAGTAATTGCAGGGGGCATTTTTCAAGATTTATTCTTTAACAATCAAGACCGGAAGTTTTGTACCTTTGAGTACATCTTGGGCAAAGCTGCCGAGTAAGAATTTTTGAAAACCTTTACGACCATGTGAACCCATCACAATCAGGTCAGTTTTCAATTTTTCTGCAGTTTCAATAATGCCTTCTTCAGAGACATTCCCTTTAACGATTTGAGTATTCGCTGTAACACCATTTTCGCTGGCAATGGCTTGAGCTTGTTGCAATGATTTTTCCGCATTGGCATACGCTTGTACGAAATATTCTTTCATAATGGGAGATGGATAGTAAAAATCTGCCTCTGAAAATGGATCTTCAGTCACTAGGCTAATAAGGGTTAATTGACCACCAAAAGCTTTGGCAATATTGGCCGCATTTCTGACTGCGGAATAAGAAATTGCAGAACCGTCAACAGGGACTAAAATGTTTTGGTATGACATCAGAATTGTTCCTTGTAGTTTATTGTATGGCTATTATTTATAGATAGCACATTGTCATGCTTTGATCAATTTAGTCTCTGAAAAATCTTCGATAATTCATTAAATTATCTGTAAATCATTGATATTATAGTGTTGTATTTGGCATTTAAAACCTAGTCAAAAACTCAACATTTACATAAGTATTTCTAAATGTTTAAACATGCATTAAAATGCACGAAAATCATACTTTCTCCTAAAAATCCGGAGAAACAAGTTCTAGGATAATGCGGTGTATTCGAAATTTTTAGGTTTAAGTTTGTGTTTGATGGTTGCACTTCAAAGTAGTGGTTGTCAGAACCCGCAAAGTAGCACCCAGGTGATTGCAAGTGTATTTAATGCTTCAACCAATGTTCAAAAAAGGATGATTGACCGATATGCACCAGAAGAAATTTTAGTGCAGAAAAATATAGCGTATATGCAGCAACCTTCGGTGACTCTGGATATTTATCAGTCCAAAAATGTGATGCAACTTGAGTCGCGTCCAACAGTGGTCTGGGTTCACGGCGGTGGATGGATTTCAGGTTCTAAGGAACATGCACGAGGATATTTTAAACTGTTGGCAGATCAAGGCTATAATGTGGTTTCACTGCAATATCAATTTGCCCCAAAAGCCATTTATCCCAATCAGTTGTTACAGATTAATCAGGCATTAAAATTTATGAGCGAGCATGCAGATGATTACCATATAAATGCCAATCAAATATATTTGGCAGGTGATTCGGCAGGGGCAAATTTAGTCAGTCATTATGCGGCTTTACTCAGTAATCCAGCCTTTGCGCAGCAGTCAGGGATTACACCGTTAATTCAACCTGACCAGATTAAAGGTTTAATTTTACATTGCGGTATTTATGATCTGAACGCATTTATTAATACGGCACCTGATGAACTCAAATTAATCGAATGGGGTGTATTTAACTTGGTTCAAGCCTATACCGGTAATAAGAAAGATGACGCAGAATTTTTAAAAACTATTTCTCCAATTCAATATTTAACAGCAAATTATCCGCCGGTATTGATTAGTGGGGGAAACAAAGACTTTTTAACCAAGACTCAATCTGTACCTTTTGTTAAAGCTTTGATCAATCAAAACATACCGGTAACGGAAATATTCTACCCAGACTCCAAAGAGTTTTTAGTCCATGAATATCAGTTTATGATGAGTAAAAAAGCCAGTCAGCAGACATTTCAACAAACGATTCAATTTATTCAAAAATATACTCCTGAAATGTTTTAGAAAGGCTTAGAAACTGAAAATAGACTTGCAGAAAAAATTCTAAACACATAACATACCTACCGTAAGGTATGTTTTTGGGTTAAAGAGATGAATTCGATATTATTTGCTTATGGGCTACTGGCATGTGCCATTATTTCTGAAGTCATTGGTTCAACATTTCTGGTGAAGTCTGAAGGTTTTACCAAATTATTGCCTTCGCTGGTGGTGGTGGTTTTATTTTCATTGGCTTTTTATTTATTGTCACAGGTGATTAAAGTCATTCCACTGGGTATCGCTTATGCAATTTGGGCCGGGGTGGGGATTGTGCTCACCGCATTAATTGGCTACTTTATCTTTCGCCAAAGTTTAGATGTACCTGCCATGCTTGGGATCGCCCTGATTGTTTCAGGGGTTGTGGTGATTAATCTTTTTTCAAATTCTACAGGACATTCGTGAATGCTCGACAATCCGCATCAGCGTAAGAAAGAACCTCAAGTCATCCGTCAGGCAATTCTGCAACATGCGATTGCTTTGGCAGCAGAGAAAGGCGTGAATGGGGTGTCTATACAAGCCGTTGCGGATCTGGTTGGCGTGACCAAAGGCGGCGTGTTTCATCATTTTCCCAGTAAGCAAAAATTACTTGAGTCGATGGTGGTCTCGCTTTTACAACAATTGGATACTGTGATTGATCAGCTTATTGCTCAAGATAATCAACCCTATGGCAGTTTTACCCGTGCCTATATTGAAGTGACATTGGAAAAACAGGTCTTGGGTTTGGAGCATTCTTGGTCTGCCATTTCTATGACCATGCTTACCGATAAAACTTTCAATGAATATTGGATTCAATGGCTGAATGAACGTCTAATAAAGCATCATCAGACTGACTCAGATATTGAACTGAAAATTTTACGTTATGCGGCAGATGGAATTTGGCTGACCGCATTCACTGAAGTGGAAGATGAAGTTGAAACGCAGCGACTTAAAACAGAGTTAATCGCCCGAAGTTATCGGGCGAAGCTGGATTAAGATTTATTTTTAAACTTGAAAATGAAGTGAACAACAAGTCCAAATAATAGTCCCCAAAAAGCTGAACCAATACCAAAAAACTGAATACCGGAAGCACTAAATAAAAAGGTCAGTAGCACAGCTTCTCTTTCAGCAGCCTGATGAAAGGCCAATGCAATGTTATGACCAATGGTGCCTAACAGTGCAATACCGGCCAAAGCAGTAATAAATACGCCAGGGAAAGACATTAAAATACTGGTCAGTGTCGCGGCAAACAAACCCATCAAGATATAAAAGAAGCCGCAGCTCATTCCCGCAATATAACGTTTCTTGCTGTCAGGATGAGCCTGATCATCCAGACTGATAGCCGCACTGATGGCGGCAATATTCACGGAAAAACATCCAAAAGGCGCGAAAATGGTTTGTGCTGCTCCGGTCCAGCCGATCAGCTGGTTCACATTTGGTTCATAACCATAGCTTTTGATCATGGCAAGACCGGGCAAATATTGGGATGCCATGTTAATGACAAACAATGGGAGAGCCAAACCGAAAATAGCTGACCAGCTAAATTCAGGCGCCATCCATACTGGTTGAGCCAGGCTGAACTGAATGGTTGAAGCATGAAACTGTAAAAACAGAGGACACAGTGCAATACCGGCAATTACCGTGATGACAATGCTATAACGTGGAGACAGTCGTTTAGAGAGAATATAGACCGCCAATAATGACAGGATAAACCCCCAGTCATTTTGCATGCTGGCAAACAGTGCAATACCAAATTTCAGCAACACGCCTGCGAGCATGGCACTGGTTAAACTTTGCGGAATATAGGTTAAAACTTTCTGAAAAATACCGGAAAAACCTAAAATCGCAGTCAGCAATCCACAAACTAAAAATGCCCCAATCGCCTCATAAAGACTATAGCCATTGGCTGTGGCCAGAATTAAGGCCAGTCCTGCGGTTGACCATGAGGTCGCCACAGGATATTTAAACTTCCAAGACAGGATTAAACCGCTTAAACCAATGCCCAAACCCAGTGCCCAGAACCAGGAGGTGATTTGTGCTGTAGAAGCCCCCAAAAGCTGAGCAGATTGAATCACCAATACAGAGGAAACACTGATACCGACAAGGAAAGTAATAAAACCTGCAAAGACAGCAGGAATGGAGAAGTCTTGGAGAAGTTTTTGCATGAATCCTTTGCGCCATCATTTTATAATAGTTGAAAAGCGCACTAATCATACGCTTTTCATTTTTCAACGCAAAGACATAATCAAAATATTAAATAGGATAATGATCGCGCTCATTATTTAAAACTTACAAGGTAGAGGTCGCAAGTTTAAGACCAAAACCACAAAATAAAACTCCAACAGCAGCAACACAAGTCGCAGTTACTTTATAACGGTGGGTAAAATAGGTTGCCAGTTTGGCACCTGAAAAAATCAGCACAGTTAAATAACTCATACTAATGATCTGTAATACAAGCGCAAGTGCGGTAAAGGTAATTACGGGGTAGGGATAATCAGGATCTACAAACTGAACAAAGAAGGATAAATAAAATAAAATCGCTTTTGGATTTAAAATACTAATGGTCAGTGCAGTTTTAAAGGGTTGCAGTTGTTGAATATTTTTTTCCACTACAGCAATTTCTTTCTGTGAGTGAATGGAGTTCCAGGTGTGATAGGCTGCAATCAGCAATTTTATACCTAAATAACTCAGGTAAAGGGCACCAATAATTTTGAGTAAGGTAAATACCCAAGGAAAGGCATGCAGTAATGAAGCAGCCCCAAGTGCAGTAAGTATAATTAAAATAAGATCACCGGTATAAACACCAAATGCGCCTTTATAACCTGCTTTAATTCCAAAGCGTGAAGCGATGGACATCACATATAAAGAATTTGGTCCGGGCAACAGTACAATTAAGGTTGTACCAATAATATAGGTGGTGAGATCGGTAATGCCGAACACAGTACACTCGCAAATGATAAAAAGCCGACTTGTGAACTATAACAAAATCGGCTTTTTGAGTGGGCTAAATGCGTAAATTAAGCTTGTATTTCAGCATCTAATCCAAAAGATTGGCGAAGTAATGTACTTAGTTGGTCACGGGCTTTAATAAAGCCATCAATTCCACTTTGTAAAAGTTGCGAAGACATTAAGTCATGTTCAATTTGTTGCTTAAAGGTTTCTTTGGTTAAAGGCGTCACAATACGCTGACAATGAGCCTGTGCATGATTGTTGCACAGCTGCGCAACAACTTCACGTTGATCTTGTTCAAGCTCTGCCAGCAGGCTTGGTGAAACGGTCAGCAGGTCACAACCGGCTAATCCGAGCACTTGATCTATGCTACGGAAACTTGCACCCATAATTTCCGTTTTAATACAGTGTTGTTTATAAAAATGATAAATCTGTTTAACTGAAAGTACCCCGGGATCTTTATCAATCGGGTAATGATCTACATTTTCTGCTTTCTTGTACCAATCTAGAATACGACCGACGAAAGGTGAAATAAGCGTAACATTAGCTTCTGCACAAGCTTGCGCCTGATGCAGACCAAACAACAGGGTAAGGTTACAATGAATGCCTTCAGCTTCTAAAATTTTAGCAGCCTGAATACCTTCCCAAGTCGAAGCGATTTTAATTAGAATACGATTTTGATCAATACCATAAGCTTTATATAGTGCAAGCAGTTCTTTGGCTTTAGCTACTGTTTCATCAGTATTATAAGATAAAGAGGCATCTACTTCGGTTGAAACACGACCTTCAATCAGTTTTAAAATTTCAACACCAAACTTGACCGTTAAAATATCAATTGTACGTTCAACCAAAAGATCGTTGCTATAACCTTCAGATTTTGCCTGTTCAAATGCCGCTTCAATCAATTCTTTATTTTCCGGTTGAAGTGCTGCAGCAGTAATCAGTGAAGGATTAGTGGTTGCATCCAGTGGACGGAATTTTTCGATCGCTGAAAGGTCACTACTATCGGCAACAAGGGTAGTAAGGCTTTTTAATTGGCTTAAGGCTGATTGAGTCATTGGTCTAGTTCTTAAAGTTATTTCCCTATATTTGTTATATCACAATCTGGTTTTAACCCAAGTAAAAAGCATGTATAAGCCCTGTCTATTTTATGTTTTTCCTCGAATTTCTGATGTGATTAATCAAAAAATGAGCAGCTGCACCCAGTTGACTTTCTCGGCTCCATACCAAATCGACAAAATATTCAAATTTTGGACTGAAATCTAAAAAGTTTAAAATTTTAAGTTGCTGCTTAATATGAGGATTTTGATTTAACATTTCTAAGGGTAAAACGCCCCATCCCAAATCCTGCATAATCATGGAGCAGGCAGAATGATGATTGTCTGTGCGCCAATATTTTTTTGAAAATAACAGTTCAGGCTTAATAGTACGATCACGGCTGGCCACCACAATTTGTCTGTTTTGCAAAATTTGCTCATAGCTGACATGTTCAAAGTTTGCTAAAGGAGAGCCAATTGCAGCTACCGGAACCAGAGCTTCACGTTTAAGTTCAACAAACTGTTCACGACTTTCCAATTGTTCGCGTTCAAACATTAGTGCCAATTGGGCGGTTTGATTGAGCAACATTTTTAAGGCATCTTCTTGCGGTGCTGAAAAAATGTTGATTTGCAGTTCAGGGAACTGCTTTTCAATCAATGAAATATAGTTGGTCCACTGCGTGTGTAACAGTTCGGATACCACCACAATATTTAATGAGGACTCCAATCCTTTACTTAAAGCAAAAGCGTGCTGTTTCCATTGATTAATTTCGATTAAGAGTTGTTCTGTTTTTTCATACAAGGTCAGGGCTTGTGCTGTGGGAACAGGTTCACGTCCAATGCGCTGAAATAAAGATAAATTTAAATCTATTTCCAAATTGGCAATCGACATACTGACCGCCGAAGGAACTTTTCCAAGCTGTCTTGCGGCAGCAGAAAATGAACCGGTTTCAATCACGGTCTTAAAAATAATCAGTTGTTCCTGGTTAATATTCATCTATCAAAACTTTTGAAAGAATCTAATTCGATTGATCAATAATATCAAAATAAAATGCATTCATCCCCATTAAAGAGTATGAAAATGTTGATTTCCAAAAGAAGGATTGTCCATGCCCTGAGCTATGAGATTATTCTGCTGGCGATTATCGCGATTGCATTAAGCTTTATTTTCGATATGTCAATGGAAGTAACCGGTAAGCTCGGCATTGCCATGGCAGTGACTTCTGTGATTTGGAATATGCTGTTTAACCATTTCTTTGAAAAGTTTGAAGCTAAACGAAAACTAAAAAGAACCATTGGTGTACGTATTCTGCATGCGACTGGTTTTGAAGGGGGCCTGATGTTGGCCACAATTCCGATGGTGGCCTATGCGCTCAATATGAGTATTTGGCAAGCAGTTTTGCTGGATTTCAGTATGACCATGTGCATTCTGGTATATACTTTTATTTTCCAGTGGTGCTATGACGCGATTGAAAATCATTTTAAGGCTCAATCGGGCTTATCAGGCATAAGCTAAAAATCCATTAATATTTAAATCAATAACTTTTGTTTTTTTAAGTTAAAAATAACTGTTTTGGTGTTCTTTATTATTGTGGAAAAGATTTTGATCTCACTCTGTACATTCCTTAACTTAAAACTGACAGTTTGCTGCATATCTGCCGATGAGTCTCCTTTATATTAAAATTTGCACTGCTTAAACATGAGAAAAGTGCAGGATTTTTATAAGCTGTTTTAAACGTAATTTTAAAAGCATGATAAAGGGATAATACCAATATGAATGATAAATTTGATCGTGACGTTGTAAAAAACCTTCCTAAAGATGCTCGAGATGATTTAAATGCAGATCCAATTACAGGTGAGCCGGGTGCACATCCAGTCGGAACAGGAGTAGGTGCAGTGGGTGGTGCAACAGCAGGAGCAGCAGTGGGGGCAATGGGTGGCCCAATTGGCGCATTGGTTGGTGGTGCCGTAGGTGCAGTAGTCGGTGGTTTGGCAGGTAAAGGTGCCGCTGAAGCAGTAAACCCGACCGAAGAAGAAGCTTATTGGAGAGAGACCGCACATACCACGCCTTATTATGCCGAGACGCTGACGACCTATTCAGACCTGGATTATGAGCGAGATTATGAAAATGCCTATCGAATTGGGTATGAAAACCGTCATCACTATGATGCAAGTACGCGTTTTGAAGAAGTAGAAAGTGATCTAAAAATTAAATGGGATCATGAGAAAGGATTGTCGCGTTTAACCTGGAATGAAGCGAGAATTGCCGTTAAAGAAGCTTGGGATCGTGCTACACGATAAAGCCTGAATTCTAATCAATCTATAAAATTAAAAATCCCTCGGAAGTTAAACGTCCGAGGGATTTTTGCTTACAACGTGAAATTCACCAGATTATTTTTGAATAATTGCTGTTACACCTTGACCACCTGCAGCACAGATCGACACAAGAATACGGCCTGAGCCTTTTTGATTCAGCAGTTTTGCAGCTGTTGCAATGATACGGCCGCCAGTTGCTGCAAATGGGTGACCCGCAGCAAGTGATGAACCTTTTACATTGAGTTTAGAGCGGTCGATTGAACCGAGTGGTGCATCTAGGCCTAAACGTTCTTTACAGAATTTTGGATCTTCCCAAGCTTTCAGAGTAGAAAGCACTTGAGATGCAAAAGCTTCATGAATTTCGTAGTAGTCGAAATCTTGTAAAGTGATACCAGCACGCTCAAGCATACGTGGAACTGCATATGCAGGTGCCATCAATAAGCCTTCTTTCTTGTTTACGAAATCTACAGCAGCAGTTTCAGTAAATGTTAAGTAAGCAAGAACTTCGTGTCCATTGGCTTTAGCCCATTCTTCAGATGCTAAAAGTACACAAGAAGCGCCATCTGTTAATGGAGTAGAGTTACCCGCGGTCATGGTGCGTGCATCACCTTTACCAAATGCTGGCTTAAGTTTTGCCAGTTTTTCTGCAGTTGAATCAGGACGCAAGTTGTTGTCACGTTCTAGACCCAAGAATGGTGTAATCAGGTCATCGAAGAATCCTTCTTCGTAAGCCGCTGCCATTTTTCGATGTGAAGATGCAGCAAGTTCATCTTGTGCTTCACGCGCGATACCCCATTCAAGTGTAGTAATCGCTTGATGGTCACCCATAGAAAGACCAGTACGTGGTTCACCGTTTTTAGGTGCGTCCATCAAGTCTTTAACATTGATTTTAGTTAATGCTTTGAAACGGTCTTTAGCAGTTTTGGCAATGTTCAGTTCGAGTAATGCTTTACGTAAACCGTCACCGAAAGCGATTGGCGCATCAGATGTCGTATCTACACCACCAGCAATACCGACTTCAATTTGACCCAATGCAATTTTGTTTGCCACAAGGAATGCTGCTTGCAAACCAGTACCACATGCTTGCTGAATATCGTAAGCAGGTGTTTCTGGAGCAAGTTCAGTGTTTAACACACATTCACGAGTCATGTTAAAGTCACGGCTGTGTTTTAAAACTGCACCTGCAACCACTTCGCCTAGACGTTGACCTTGCAGATTAAAACGCTCAACCAGACCATTTAATGCAGCTGTAAACATATCCGAGTTTGATGCAGTGAAATAAGCGCCGTTAGAACGTGCGAAAGGAATACGGTTACCACCGATAATAGCAACGCGGCGAACAGTGTTTTGGCTCATGGTTTTATCCTGTTGAACAGCAGTTTGAGTTGTAGATTGAGATTTTTTGGGAGTTGAAGCAGTACTTTTACTACGTGGTGACGTTGAACGAGGACGAGTCGTCTTAGTCGTATTGCTTGCTGACTTTGTGGCAGTGCCAGAACTTTTAGTTGTACGCGCAGTACTTTTTGATGTATTTGACACAGTTTCCGTAGCAGAATTTTCAACTGTTGGATTTTCTTGAGTTGTCTTGCTCATAAGGCTTTTCCAAGCATTTTAAAGTATTCTTGGCAGGTACATTAACACAATCTAAAAACAGCTGTATTGACTACAATGACATTGCACAAAGCATTCGGGTCAAGACATCCATTGTTTAACTCAAGTATGATTCCATGGAAACTGATGGATGTACTGAAATATAAGACTCTAGACATCATATTGAAGTTAAAAGAATATCTTCAAAGCCATCAAAAATTAATTTGTATGAGAGATAATAAACATGACTGATCAATACCAAACATTCGCGAAATCTCCTATTGGTAAATTTGTCATCAAAAATTTAGGTTTGCCATCCCCAATTTCTTTAGACCGTTTTGAGTCTGCAACACCTGTGGTTAAAGGCGCGGTTCTTTTGGGGGCCGCACCTTCTAGCACCTTGTCAGGTTCAGTGGCGCAAGTTCTTGCCAACATTCATGCCAACAGCTATGCAGGTAACAATACTGAATTACAACAAGCTGCTGCAAAAACAGGTTTAAACCTGAGTGCATTTAATGAAGGTGATAAAGAATCTAAATTCAAAGTCGTGATTTTTGATGCATCTGGTATTCAAAATTCTGAACAGCTGAATGAGCTCTATAACTTTTTTAATCCGATTGCACGTCAAATCCAGACGTCTGGTCGAGTTGTAGTGGTTGGCATCACACCTGAAACTGCAAAAACAGTAAAACAAGCCATTGCACAACGTGCACTTGAAGGTTTTGTAAAATCAGTAGGCAAAGAATTCAAGAAGGGTATTGCGGCTCAACTGGTTTATGTCGATGAAGGGGCTGAAGCAAATCTGGAATCCGCATTACGTTTTACAATTTCTCCACGTTCTGCTTATGTGTCAGGTCAGGTGATTCGTGTTTCTAAAGCTGAAACAGTCGACATAGATTGGGCAAAACCACTTGCGGGTAAAACAGCTGTTGTCACTGGTGCGAGCCGTGGTATCGGTGAAGCGATAGCACACGTACTTTCACGTGATGGCGCGCATGTCATTTGCCTGGATGTTCCACAACAACAGGCTGACCTTGATCGTGTTGCCGGTGAAATTGGTGGTTCGACTTTAGCCATTGATATTACAGCAAGCGACGCTGGTGAAAAAATTAAGGCTGCAGCAGCTGCTCAAGGCGGTCTGGAT
Organism: Acinetobacter sp.; assembly: GCA_050285325.1. Classification (GTDB taxonomy): domain Bacteria; phylum Pseudomonadota; class Gammaproteobacteria; order Pseudomonadales; family Moraxellaceae; genus Acinetobacter. Next base: position 15,445 of record JBLZXS010000213.1, on the reverse strand, counting down.
ATTATCGTGCATAATGCAGGGATTACCCGTGACAAAACTTTGGCAAACATGAAGCCTGAGTTATGGGATCTGGTGATCAACATTAATTTATCTGCAATTGAGCGTGTCAATGATTACCTTCTTGAAAATGATGGCTTCAATACAAATGGTCGTATTGTGTGTGTATCTTCTATCTCAGGGATCGCAGGTAATTTAGGGCAAACCAACTATGCAGCATCTAAAGCGGGTGTCATTGGGGTGGTTAAATTCACCGCGCCATTATTGAAAAATGGGGTAACCATTAATGCCGTTGCTCCTGGTTTTATCGAAACGCAAATGACTGCTGCAATTCCATTTGCCATTCGTGAAGCAGGCCGCCGTATGAACTCGATGAGCCAAGGTGGTTTACCTGTAGATGTTGCTGAAACCATTGCATTATTTGCATCTTCTGCTTCTACAGGTTTAAATGGCAACGTGATTCGTGTGTGTGGTCAAAGCTTGTTAGGGGCTTAATAATTCCCCTAAATCTCCCTCTTTCAAAGAGGGGACTTCTCCTCCCTTTTTAAAGGGTGAGCAGCACTGCTGCGCAAGGAGGGATTAATTGATCTGGAGAGATTATTTATTTTAAAAACCCTCTCTAACTCTCTCCCTAAAAGGGAGAGAGGACTTCTCAAAAGAATTTAATAAAGGTTCAGTATGAATACTCGCCATTTTAGTCAACTTCCAAAACCTTATTTAGCCTATCCAAAAGTGATTCAAGGCTTGATTTTTAAAAAGCCGAAGGGTGAAAAAGTGCTACCGCAAGTTGAATATGTGGTGGATTCATTCAAGGTCGATCAGAAACATTTAAAAGCTTACAACGAAGTCTGTGGCTTTAAAAATAACGGTTATATTCCGGCAATTTATTTAGCGGTGCTATCTCAAAGCCTGCAAATGCACATGATGACCACTGAGGCTTTTCCATTTGCGATTTTAGGTCTGGTACATATTCGTAACCAGATTAAGCAAACCCGTAAAGTTGGGGTAAATGAACAGCTCACTTTGTCTTGCAAATTTGGTGAATTACAGCCACATGATAAAGGCATTCAATTTGACTTTATCACTACTGCTAAAGTGGATAATGAAGTAGTAATGGAAGGGACAACCACTTATCTAGCGCGCCAAAAAACCAATGGCAAAGTTGCAGCGAAAGTGTCTGAATCAAAAGCACCTGCATATGAAATGCAAGCAGAGTGGAATGTGTCGGAAAACACGGGTCGCCGTTATGCCTTAACTTCGGGTGACTTTAACCTGATTCATATTCATGCCATTACCGCAAAAGCCTTTGGTTTTAAACAGGCCATTGCCCACGGGATGTGGAGCAAAGCCAAAGCACTGGCAAGCTTAACACTTCCAGACAGCTATGAAGCAGATGTGTCGTTTAAGTTGCCGATGTACTTGCCATCTAAAGTTGAGTTTTTAACTGCTAATGAAGGTAAAGACATCGAATTCCTGATCCGAAATAGCAAGAACCAAAAACCGCATGTCTCGGGTCGTATAAAAGCCTTATAAGACCAAAGCCTAAATCATTGCTGATTTAGGCTTTTTTGTTTTAAGCTCTGGGTAAATAATGACTGGTTTAGGGAAAGCACAGTTTAATGAACAAAATAAAAGAATATATCTTCGCCAATACTCAGAATTATCGAGGCAAAGTGGATAAACGATTTGAAGACCTCGCTAAACAATTTAGCCGGATGCAGGATGCACGGACAGATTTAGGTGGGGCAGCCCTAGTCGTTTATTTCCAGGGGCAAAAAGTCGTTGATATTTACACAGGTAAAAAATCAGAAACTGAAAACTGGCAATCCGATACTCTGTCAGTGTGCTATTCCACCGGCAAAGGGGTACTTTCGACACTGGCTCATATTTTAGTGAGCGAAGGTTTCTTGGATTACGACACGCCAGTTGCACAGTATTGGCCTGAATTTGCACAAAATGGTAAAGCGCAAATCACTTTAAGGCATATACTCAGTCATCAAAGTGGTTTATATGATATTCGCAATCAGATTGAAACAGCATCGGAAATGGCGGACTGGTCACATATGCTTGATGTCATTGCTAAAGCCAAACCACGTTTTGAAATGGCGACAGACGCCGCTTATCAACCCTTAACATTTGGCTGGCAAGTGGGTGGTACGCTTGAAAAGGCCACAGGAAAATCTTTGTCAGATTTAATGCAGCAGTATCTTGTACAGCCACTGCAATTAGATGGTGCGTACTTTGGTGTTGCTGAATCTGAATTGGCTCAGGTTGCAAGACTATTGGCAAAATTAAAAACAGAACCAAAGCCTGCATTACAAGTAAAACCCAAACAAAAGAAAGCTTCAGTCTTCGATAAGGCAATTAAATGGTCAGGACAGAACCCTCAAGATTTTCAAGATGCCATGATTCCCAAAGGGATGAAGAAATTTAGTTTCTTTAGTGATGAAGGTTTAAAAGCGGTGATTCCCGCTGCAAATGGTGTCTTCACTGCAAATAGTCTAGCAAAAATTTATGCCATGCTGGCGAATGGTGGTGAATGGAAGGGGCAGCAATTGATTCGTCCCGAGACCTTTAAAAATTTAAGTACAGTCCAATATACCCAGCGTGACCGTATTATGCCCTTACCGATGCATTGGCGTTTGGGTTATCACCGAGTTTTAACTTTAGGGAAATCATCAACAGGTTTTGGGCATATGGGTTTTAATGGTTCTGGTGCATGGTGTGACCCTGAGCGTAATCTAAGCTTTGCTTATACGCATAGTTTTGCTACAGGTTCGATCACGGGTGATTATCGTCTGTGGGGTTTAACCCAGGAAACCTTACGTTGTGCAGATGCAGTATTAACAGGGCGTAAGGGCTGGTTTTAAGTAGCATATTATTTGGAAATATAAATGTATATTCTGAAGGCATAAATTCGGTAAAAAGTGTGATATTTTCCCCACACCAAAATCTCTACATTGGGTTGTCCTGATGAAAAAGCCACTTCTTATTCCCTTAATTGCTTCTTCTGTGTTGTTAGGCTGTCAGGATTCGACTCCAACAAGTAGTAAAAATAGCCAGCAAGTCGATCAGGTTTCCGAGCAGAAAGTCACAGTTGCGAAATGGGTCGGAAAATATCAAGGCACGACGCCGTGTATGGGCTGTATTTCACGTTGTGAGGAGTGTCCGGGAATGGCTGTAGATTTAGTGCTCAATCAGGACAAAACCTATATTTTAAAACGTGAAAGTTTAAGTGGTCATAATGAGATCGAAACCATTAAAGGCAATTTCCGATTTAGCAATAGTGAACAGACCCAACTGGAATTAATGCAGGTTAAGACTCGCAATTTAATCTATGTCGATTTAGATCAGCAACTGATTGAAATTCTGGAAGATCAGACAGGAAATATGTATGTTTCGGAAGATGATTTCATTTTAGAAAAGAATGTATAGTTCATTTGTATAATTTATTTCAAAATCGGAAAAATAGTTCCACTTATCTATCATTTGATTGAAAGCTTTTGCAGATTGTTCATTCACTCTTAGCTAAAAAAACAGTATGCTTAGACCTGTAAAAAGGAGCATACATGTATCAAGTACTTGCGCGTAAATACCGTCCACGTAATTTTAATGAACTGGTTGGACAAAACCATGTGTCACGAGCACTGACCAGTGCTTTGGAACGTGGTCGTTTACATCATGCGTATTTATTTACCGGCACACGTGGCGTAGGTAAAACCACGATTGCGCGTATTTTGGCAAAGTGCTTGAACTGTGAAACGGGCGTGACCTCTACACCATGTGAAGTATGCCCAACCTGTAAAGCGGTAAACGAAGGTCGTTTTATCGATTTAATTGAAATTGATGCTGCCTCACGTACTAAAGTTGAAGATACACGTGAATTACTTGATAACGTACCGTATGCGCCAACCCAAGGTCGTTTTAAGGTTTACCTGATCGATGAAGTGCATATGCTGTCTACGCACTCATTCAATGCGTTACTGAAAACATTAGAAGAGCCGCCTGAACACGTCAAATTTCTTTTTGCAACGACCGATCCACAAAAGCTTCCAATTACCGTCATTTCTCGTTGTTTGCAATTTACCTTGCGTCCGCTTGCTGTAGATGAAATTACTGAACACCTGACGCATATTTTAAATCAGGAACAGATTCAGGCAGAACAAGATGCAATCTGGCAAATTGCTGAATCTGCACAAGGTTCAGTACGCGATGCATTGTCTTTAACAGATCAGGCGATTGCTTATGGTCAAGGTGAAATTCAGCATCAAGATGTCAAAGAAATGTTGGGATTGATTGACCGCACCATTATTTATGATCTGGTTTTGGCGATTCATCAAAATCAAAAGCAGCATGTAAGCGAATTGTTGATGCAATTCAGACAACAGGCTTTAGATGTTTCACTGGTTTTAGATCAGCTGATTTCAACCCTACATGAACTGGCTTTACTGCAATATTTGCCAGATTTAAGCCTGAAATATAGTGCTGAAATTAATAAAAAAATCATGCAATTATCGCAGCTCATTGCTGCACAAGATTTGCAGTTGTATTATCAGGTGGCGTGTAAAGGCCGTGCCGACTTGCAACTTGCCGTAACCCAAGAACAGGGCTTTGAAATGTGCGTATTGCGTTTACTCGCGTTCCGTCCATTACAGCCGAATGAGGTTTTGATCTCGGCACCACAACAGGTTCAGCAACAAGCGCCACAGATCGCTGTTCAAGCAGCTGTCCAAAATGCACAACCATACGTTGAAGAATATCAAGTACCCGCAGCACCCGTTGCTGAAATTCCATCTGTAGTAAGTACGCAGATTCAAGAACCATCTTCAGATGATTTCTTGGATGAACCGATGCTTGAAGTTACAGACCTAAATTCAACAGCACGCTCAGATCAAATTGTCTTTGATCCAGCATCTGAAGATAGTCTGTTTGACCTGGATGAATCACATGATGAAGTGAGTGCAGCGACTCAGCATGAACCAAGTAGTGATGATTTCTTATTTGATGCAATCGCGCCTTTACCAAATGCAGTCATTGCGGAAGAGGTAAACGTCCAAAATGATGATGTCTCAGCTCGCGATGAAGATTTATTTCTAAGCCAAGAACAGATGCCGATTGAGCCGATTCTTGAATTAGAACAACCGAGTCTTGAAGAAAAGCAAGTTGCGGTTGAAATGATGTCGACTCAAAATTCAAACTTGATGCCCCAAGATATTTTAAGACTTGCCCCTCAACAGCTTGAAGGTGAGTGGACAGTAGAGAAGTGGGAATACTGGTTTAGAAATAGTGCATTATCACCCGCAGTACAGGAATTGGCACAACAAGGGGTAATGAGCGGTCAAATTGATGGCGAATCGTTATTTCAGATTCCACCGCAATATGAACAGTTGTTGAATCAGTTACAACATGCCTTAGAGCAAGCCTTGAAAACTGAATGGCCGCATACGCATTTTCAGGTCAAATATGCAGAATTAGAAACGACCACCCCGTATAGCATGCAAAATATACGTAAAGAAAAAGCCTATGCCCGTGCTTCAGAGTTACTTCATGCTGAAGCAGCAGTGAATGATCTTCTGCAAAACTTTGATGCTGAAATACAGAATATCCAGCTTAAATAAGTTTATTCATTGGCGCAATATTGAGATAAAGCATGCCGTATTTCGCTTGGAATCGGGGTGCTTTTTCTTGTCTGGCGATCTACAAAGACATGTACGAAATGACCTTGTGCAGAGGCGATATCATGAAACGGTTTGAAAATTGCCAAATCATATTGCACAGATGAATTGCCTAGTCTGGAAATCGCGACACCGACTTCAATAATTTCAGGATAAGAAAGTTCCTGAAAAAAACTGCATGCTGAATCGACCACCAACCCAATCACAGGGGAATGGCGAATATCAAAACCTGCTTTTTCAATCAGTAAAGCATTGGCTGCAGTATCAAAATAACTGTAATAGGTGACATTGTTTACGTGACCATAGATATCGTTATCTGACCATCGCGTCTGAATGGGTAGAAAATATGAAAAATCAGTGCGTTGTTTTGGTATTTGCTTCATTGTAATTTTATTTTTTCACAGGTCATTTATATTCAGTTGTACTGTTAAAAATAAATGAATGCAAGAGCGTAAAAGCAATGTCATTTAGATACAACTAAATGACATTAAGTGAAAGTGAATTAAAATAATTTCTATATGTGGTCACCCATACTGACGTAAATCATAATGAAATGAAGTTCAATTTCACTGCGGACTTTTTAATTGAGTAGCTTAAACGCTTCTAAAGTAAGCAAAATTAAGCATAAATGGCTTGATAAATCTGCTGTGCATCCTGTACCTGAAGCTCACGCGGATTATTTTGTAACAGTCTGGTTTGCAACATGGCATCATTGGCCAATTGCTCAAGCTTATTTTCTGGAATATTCAAATCTTTCAGTTTCAAAATCAAACCGCTTTTATCTAAATGATTTTGCATATGGTCAATAAATAGATCGCACAAACCATCTGTACTGCCATTACTTTTTGGGTCTAACCAGCACATCAGTTCTGCATAATATTGTTTGGCATGAGGCGCATTAAACTTTAAGACCTCTGTTAGGACTAAGGCATTGCTATGACCGTGGGAAATATGGAAATGTCCGCCTAAGGGATAAGCTAGTGCATGAACCGCAGCGACGGGAGCATTGGCAAAAGCTTGTCCGGCAAGCATGGAGCCGACCAGCATATTTTGACGTGCTTCTAAATTCTGTCCATCTGCCAAGACTAAGCTTAAGTTTTTATTGAGTAACCTCAGCGCTTGTTTGGCCAGCATATCTGCATAAGGGTTCTTTTTTAATTTCGAAGTGTAGGCTTCAATTGCATGCACCATCGCATCTATACCGGTTGCTGCAGTGATATGAGCCGGCAGGTTTTGGGTAAAAGTCGCATCTAAAATGGCAACATCGGCAAATAAAACTGGCGAGACAATTCCGGTTTTTGTGGTTTCACCGGTAGTGACAATAGAAATAGGCGTTACTTCAGAACCGGTTCCTGCTGTAGTGGGAACTAAAAATAAGGGCAATCGCGGCTGTTTTGCATTATTGACGCCATATAAATCTTGCAAGGTTTGCTGCTGCTCTGGATGGGCAAGAATCGCAATGACTTTGGCCACATCTAGGGAGCTTCCTCCACCGAAACCCAGAATAATATCGACTTTTTCATTTTTGGCGAATTGAACCGCATCTAGAACAATATGTTCAGGCGGGTCAGCCTGAACGCTAGAATAAACCACATAATCAAGATGAATGGTTTCCATTATTTCAATAAGAGGTAAATGCAATTGCTGTTGAATCATGCCTGCATCGGTCACCAATAACAGCTTTTTATAGGGTTGCTGTTGCAATAATTGCTTTAACTCATAGATTGAGCCGAGCCCTGAAATAATATTCGAGACGGTCTGGAATTGAAAATGGCTCATCTATAGCATCCTTTTTGATATCAAATTCAAGATTATTGTTTTAGTGTTCTATAGGATTAATCCTCTAAATAACTTAACATAAGACATCTGAAAATAAAGTAGTTATTGAGGTTGTTATGTCATCCAAAACGCCATATAAGGTGTTATGTGTGTGTTTAGGAAATATTTGTCGTTCTCCCACGGCAGAAGTTGTGCTTAGACATTTTTGTGATGAACATCAGCTCAATATTGTGATTGATTCAGCGGGAACTAGTAATTATCATCCCGGTAAAGCCCCCGATGAACGTAGTCAAAAACAAGCGTTAAAGCGCGGTTATGACTTATCCGCTTTGCGTGCTCGCCAGTTAAAACTTCAAGACTTTATTGATTTTGATCTAATTTTAGCGATGGATCATGAGAATTTATCTAATATTCAAGCGCTTTTAAACCAAGCTCAGGCAGAATATGGCACAACTCAAATTCGGGCAGAAATTGCCTTGATGAGTGAATATGACCAGGCTTATCTTAAACACGCTTTACCTGACCCGTATTATGGCGGGGAAGAGGGTTTTGAACGTGTGCTGAATCAGTGTGAGTCGAGTAGTCTGGCTTGGGTCAACATTTTTAAACAACAGTTCCAACAACAGATCGATGTGAAATAAAGGTTTAAGCACATGAATATTCAAACACAAATTCAACTTAAGCCTTTTAATACCTTAAGTCTTGATGCCACTGCATCACATTATCTGAAAGTGCAGTCCCCAGAAGAATTGGTAGATGCCTTAAATTATGCCAAGCAGCATCAGTTAAATGTTTTGATTTTGTCAGGTGGTAGCAATATGTTATTGCCTGAACATATTCATGCACTGGTCATCCATATGGATATTCAGGGAATTGAATATATTGCTGAAGATGAGCAAAGCAAGACCCTTCGTGTTGGGGCAGGACAAGTCTGGCATGACTTTGTATTGTGGACGACGGCACAGCATTTGTATGGCTTGCAAAATCTTGCACTTATTCCGGGTTTGGTCGGCGCATCTCCAGTACAGAATATTGGTGCATATGGGGTTGAGGTTGGAGAATTTATTGAATCGGTTCAGGTCTATGACCGCCAATTAGAAAAATTTGATGTTATTTATGCACAAGAATGTGATTTTTCATACCGGCATAGTATTTTTAAAGAAGATCCAAACCGTTTTGTGATTACTCATGTAATTTTTAAATTGCTTAAACATGCAAATTTAAAACTGAGCTATGGGGATTTAAAACAGGCGGTAGGGGCTGAAGTAACTGCTGAAAACCTACAAAAACAAGTAATTAAAATCCGTCAAAGCAAATTGCCCGATCCAAAAGAATATCCAAATGTGGGAAGTTTCTTTAAAAATCCGATTATTTCAGAACAACTTTATGACCATTTAGCACTTACATTTCCGAATTTACCCCATTATCCTCAAGCACAAGGTGGCGTTAAAATTGCAGCAGGTTGGTTAATTGATCAATCGGGTTGGAAAGGTAAGCAGCTGGGTATGGTGGGGATGTTCCATAAACAAGCCCTGGTATTGGTGAATTATAATCAGGCGACTTTGGCGGATGTAAAAGCAACTTATCATGCAGTCCAGCACGAGGTTCAGCAAAAATTTAACATTTTACTAGAACCTGAACCGGTACTGTTTGATGAAACCGGTTTAATTCGTTCACATTTGGAATAAAAATTTATGGCGAAAGCACATTGGATGGTTCGACTGGTACAAATAGCATCGGTGTTATTTGTTCTTTTCGGCTGTTTCATGGTTTTGATTTATTCGCCATTTTATTCAGGTTGGGTGGTGAAGGCGTTAAATAGTTTTGTTCCTGTTGAAGTTAATCAGATTGCTGCGAAAAGCCAACAAATGGCTGCATTGAGCGAACATGAAAGTTTAGAGCCAGGCTCTAAGTTGTGGATTGCCCGTCAAGCCTATTTGAAACTGATGGAAGAAGCGATACAAAGCCGTAATTCGCAGAATTTGACGATCATTCAAGCGCGTTACAAGACATTGCAACAAATGATTGAGCAAGAACAGCAGGAAAATGAGCAAGAGGAAAAACCACGCATTCCTTTGCTTGTAAAACCGCTAGATCAAGAGCTGGAACAGGAAGATCCAGCCCAAGTGGTTAAAGATTTACTGGATTTGAACAGTACTGAAAATAAAGCCTTGATGGAGAAGTATGTAGAATTTCTTCGTACCCATCCCATTGAACAGGAAGAAGTTGCTCAAGAACCTGTCGATGAAACAATTTACCAAGATATTGCGATTATTCATGAACAGAACGAACAACCACAAGTTCAAAGTTCAAAACCGTATGCCATTGTGGTATTGGGCGGCGGGTTGACCTTGGATAAAAAAGGCAAAGATATTGTGGTGAATGATTACACCCGTTTGCGCCTGGAAAAGACTTTAGCGATAGAAAAAGAATATAAATTACCAATCGTGCTGAGTGGTGTAGAAGCGCCATATATGCAGCGCTGGCTGAAAGAACATGAGGTAGATGCCAAATTGCTTGAAGATCGAAGCATGAATACCTGCGAAAACTCGCGTTTTAGTTCGTTATTATTGCAAAAAAAAGGCGGTGCACCACGGGTAATTTTGATTACTGACCGTTATCATATGCCACGTACGCGTCGGTTATTTGCATTAAACGGGATTGAAACTGTGCCGGTGGAAGCACCGATGCCAACCCATCTGACACAATGGCGTCCAAGTAAACAAAATTATGATCATAGTCGCCGTGCCAATTATGAAATCTTAGCCACAATTCGTGATGTCTGGTTTGGTTCGAGTGATTGTCGGGAGGTGCCTTAATGTCGGATATCCCATTTTTAAATCCCAGCATTCTAAAACAGCTGGATTTACCTGTTCCAAGTCGTGAAACTACACCACAATTACTTGAAGCATTAAACCTCAACAAGCCTTATCAACCGTCAGTTGAGATTCAGGCTTATCGTAAACTCTATGGTTTGCATTTACTGGAGTGTGAGCATTGGCAAGGCTATGTACAAATGCCTTTGTTTAAATTGCATGTTCAGGTATTTCAACCCGATTTAACCAATCGACCTTTTACTAAAATACGCGGAACCGTATTTTTATTGCATGGTTATTTAGAGCATAGCGGGATTTATCAGCCGATTATTCGTGAATTGCTAGAGCAGGGTTTTAGTGTCATCACTTATGATTTACCGGGTCATGGACTGAGTAATGGCTCTCCGGCAAATATTAAGAATTTTGACCATTACCAGCATGTTTTACATGCAGTTTATCAATACGTTAAGAATGCTGAGCAGTTGCCAAAACCTTGGTTAGGGATTGGACAAAGTACCGGTGGTGCGATCTGGATGCATCATTTATTGGATTTTGCCCAGCGCCGTGAAAATCCCTATGTTGATCGGGTTTTACTGCTGTCTCCGCTGATTCGACCGGCGAAATCTGCCTGGTGGCATAACTCAGTAGGCTTGGGCATTATTCGTCGTATTAAACGTCAAGTACCGCGACATTTCAGACGTAATAACCATAACCCTGAATTTTTAAGGTTTGTACGTTTAAAAGATCCGCTTCAGCCCCGCATGATGGGAATGGACTGGATTTTAGCCATGTCGAAATGGATGCAAGAAATGGAAGCACGTCCAGCGTGTCGTATTCCGGTATGGTTGGCTCAAGGTGCGCAAGATCAGACTGTGGATTGGCGTTATAACATTGAGTTTATTCGGCGTAAATTTCGTCTGCAGACCTTGTTGATGCTGGAAGAAGGCTCGCATCAGTTGATTAATGAACGCGCTGATATTCGTGCGGCATTGACCGGACTTATTCCGGCATTCTTACATGCACAACGTTCAGATGGTTATTACTAGTGTTTGGTATAAGTCTGTAGATAAAAAAGAGGTCAGTCTGACCTCTTTTTTATTGAAAAAATGAAAAGCTTTTGAGTCATGCCTACTTTAAAATTTATCTGGATGGGCTAAATTCCACATGCGGAAGTAGAAATTTTCCTCGTCTTTATCTTCACAAGAAAGTAATTCACCTTCTTTTAGCCAGAAATGTAATTGCGCATAGTTTTTAATTTCCCGGTCATTAATGCGCTGCGCCAGATGATGTGCCTGAATTGAGGCAGGATGTTTTAAACCCGCAGCTGCAATCATTTCCGATAGGGCCAGCATGGTATTTCTATGAAAATTCAATACCCTGACGGCTTTGGTTGGAACATGCAGGGCTTTTTGCCGTTCTTGATCTTGAGTGGTCACTCCGACCGGACATTGGTTGGTATGGCAACTTTGAGCCTGAATACACCCCACAGCAAACATAAAACCACGTGCCGAATTGACCCAGTCAGCTCCAATCGCCATGGTGCTGGAAATATCAAAAGCACTGATAATTTTCCCACTTGCACCCACTTTAATCTGATTGCGCAAGCCTGCACCCACTAGCGTGTTATGCACGAACAGCAAGCCTTCTCGTAAAGGGGTTCCCATATGGTCAATCAGTTCAATTGGTGCTGCACCTGTACCACCTTCGGAACCGTCTACCACAATAAAGTCGGGCACAATTTTGGTTTCAAGTATAGCTTTAACAATACTCATAAATTGCCAGGGCTGACCAATGCAAAGTTTAAATCCAACGGGTTTTCCACCGGCTAACTCGCGCAGCCGCTGAATAAAATGCATCATTTCAATAGGGGTATTAAAGGTTGAATGTTTTGAAGGAGATACACAGTCATGCTCACGACTAATCCCGCGAATTTGGGCAATTTCCTCTGAAATCTTGCTTTTAGGTAAAATACCGCCATGTCCGGGTTTTGCCCCTTGGGAGAGCTTGATTTCAATCATTTTGATTTGCGGTAAAAGCGCTTGCTGGGTAAATTTTACCGGATCAAAGTGACCCTCTAAAGTACGACAGCCAAAGTAAGCACTGCCCAGTTCCCAGACAATATCACCGCCATTTTCCAAATGATAAGGGCTAATACTGCCTTCACCCGTATCGTGGTAAAAATTGCCCATTTTCGCCCCTAAATTTAAAGCACGAATTGCATTGGCACTCATGCTGCCAAAACTCAGGGCAGAGATATTCATAATCGAAGCACTATAAGGCTGCTGACACTGATGATTACCGATTTGAATACGAAAACTTTCAGGATCGGCAGGCTTGCATGGGGTAATGGAATGGGTAATAAAACGATAATCTTGCTGGTAGACGTTAATAATGGAACCAAAGGGTTTATCGGCATTTTCATTTTTTGCGCGTTGATATACCAGACTGCGTTGCATCCGGGAAAATGGCAGTGCATCCTGATCGGCTTCAATAAAATACTGACGAATTTCGGGACGGAAATCTTCAAAAATAAAGCGGAAATGTCCCATGATCGGATAGTTTTTTAGGATTGAATGCTTATTTTGCAGGACATCATATAAACCAACGAGCATCAGTACGCCTGAAATCAGCCACAAGGAATTCAGCAAAGTGTCGGAAATAAAATAATAAATATAATGTGGAGCGTAAACGATTCGGAACCAGCTAATGGTGAGAGCAATGAAAATAAAAGTGAACCAGACTGAGTACCGTGAGAAAAAAGTATTTAAAAGCTTATGTCTAACAATCTGAACGGGACCTGGCATTCTAGTTTTTCCAAATTATTATGAATCAATTGAATTTGCCTATTTTGCGTACATGCTGCAAGTTCTGATTTGTAAAACCAGTTTTTATAAATAAGAATGTATGACCCATTAATTGATCACGCTGGTTTTTGATATTTAATTTAATCATACGGATACAAAACATCGGTATGGGGACGACTCAGGTTTATCTTAAAAACAACGTGGCGCAATCAATATGCAGCGAAAGCAATAGAACATCTGAAAAAATACTTAATAGAAAATCTGCTTAAAGTTTCTAATCTTATGATTTCTCAACCTGGTAATGATGGATTAAATTGGTTTTATCTAAAGAGTAGGAGGTAAGCGGTATGACGATGAAATCCATTCGATATAACAGTGGAGATTTGGCTTGCTGATATGCAATGTTTTCTCCATAAATAAAATTAACCGCTTTCAAGCTTTGTGCAGGGGTGAAAAAATAAAGTTTGGTCTTCTTAAAATGCCAGCACGATACTAAGAAATAGAGATAACCACAAAAATTCTCGAGTCCCAATAATTGGGACTTTTTTTTAATTTGAATTTTTAATCTGCCATTTGACGCACAGCATTCAACACTTCAATCGGCTCGATATGTTGAATCTTGTTGCCAAATCCTCTTAACCACCATACCAGTTGTGAAGTAAATGGTACGGTTGCGATAATTTGAGCTAAACCATTGTCCAGTTTTTCAATCGTCTGGTCTTTACTGAGTTGGCTTTCATCGAAATAATGTGCATCTTCTTCAGTCATGGTGAGTTTTAAAACAATATTTTCAGTTGCTTTGGCATAATCTACTCTAAAGCCTAATGCCCCGGAATCTATATAGGCATCAATATCAAAGTTAACCGGATGCATTGCGCGTGAGTTTAAAACAATGGCTGATCTAAAACGGTGCAGCGCAAAGGTCTGAATATCGGTTTTGTCATGCCGGGTACAGATTAAATAAATAATTGCACCTTTTTGTACCAAGGCTAAGGGATTTAAAATATAGGTTTTTTCTTCGCTTAAATGACTTCGTCCTTGATAAACACATTCCAGTTGTTTGTCTTGCAATAAGCCTTCATAAATTGCTTGTTGTGCCAGTTTATCCACCACTGGGGGAATCAAGGGTTGAGTGGCCGGAACAATACGAACCCGGTTAATCCATTGGCGGACATTATTTTGAGTCGACAAGCTGCGACGCGCCAAGTCAAACCAGGGATTCATTTCTTCAATCAAGCTAGGGGGCAGTAAGTGTTTTAAATGTTCTTCCACCATCATAAAGGTGACCGCTTGGGAACTGGTCATGTGCGGTAAGCTTTGAATAGGCGCATCTGAACGCCAACGCCAGCCCTGAGGCACTGTTTTACTGCTTTCAATAGGAAAGCGCAGCGAAATCTGATTTAAGTCACGCTGAATAGTACGCAGGCTGATATCGATACCTTCACGTTGCAGAATTTCTTGTAACTCTCGCGTACCCATCCACTTCCCGGTAGAAAGACGAGATAAAATTTGCCATTGTCGGTACAGACTGTTGGACGTTTCTTTTTCTTGTGAAGACATATCTAAAATTAAAAATCGAGTAGATTGTTTATAGCCGCATTAAATCATGAAAACAATAAAAAACTGAATATTTTTCTCCGATCTTCTTTTCTTGAGCATCAATATTTTGAAACATGTTTAGCCCAAAAATATCATTGATTGTATAGGCTTTTAGTGGATAAATATAAAAAGCGATAAAAGGATTTTTTATTGGCATATTTTTTGCTTTTACTGTTTAAAAATAGATAACAATTATGAGGGTAATATGCTTAAAGAAAATGATCGGACACATCTTATTTCTACAGTTGAACATTTTCCTGGTACTTTGGGCGCTGATATACATATCTCAACCGCAGATAAAGCTAAAAATCACTCTAAAATTAACGGGTTGTTCCAACAGTTAAAGTCACATTTTTTTAATGAATTAGTAGATGATCAAACCATATCCGGAGAAACCTGCAGCAAGATTGAACATTGGTTATCCCAGCACAGCATTGAAGAATTAAAGTCATTAAACCAAGCCGCGAAAGATCACTTTTTGTATGAGGGCATTACATTTACTGTGTATGAAGACGCCGCAGGAACAGAGCGAACCATTCCTTATGACTTAATTCCTCGCGTGATTGAGAAAAAACAATGGAATAAGGTGGCCTTGGGTTGTGCACAACGGGTACGTGCACTGAATTTATTCCTGCACGATATTTATCATCAACAGGATATTTTGAAAGCCAATATTGTGCCTGAACTACAGGTGCTGATGCATGAAGCTTATCAACCGCATATGTACGCACATGACCTGAAAGGAAAAATTTATAGTCAAATTAGTGGAATTGAT
>JBLZXS010000212.1:0-3574 GCA_050285325.1 Acinetobacter sp. | reverse complement strand
GCTTGTAATGGCGGTACGTCTAGATGTAAATCAATCCGATCCAGTAATGGACCTGAAATCCGGTTTTGATAGCGTTTGATTGCATCCGCGGAACATTGACAACGAATATCCTGATTAAAAGCATAGCCACACGGGCAGGGATTCATGGCTGCAATCAGCTGGAAGTTTGCCGGAAAGGTAATTTGCCGTGAAGCACGCGAAATCACAATTTCTTTAGATTCCAAAGGCTGTCTTAAAACTTCTAATACTTTACGATCGAATTCAGGTAGTTCATCTAAGAATAAAACCCCTAAATGCGCCAGAGTAATTTCACCCGGTTTAGGGTGTGAACCACCGCCGACTAAAGCGATCGCTGAAGCAGTATGATGGGGTGCACGAAAAGGCCGCTGTCCAAAGGGATGCGAGGTATTGGCAACTGAATAAATGCTGGCAACTTCCAGATTTTCCTGAGTATCTAAAGGTGGCAAAATACTGGCAAGGCGTGATGCTAGCAGGGTTTTTCCGGTTCCCGGTGGTCCTTTAAACAATAAGGAATGCCCACCTGCTGCAGCAATTTCCAAAGCCCGACGTGGACGCAGTTGACCTTTGACATCGGCTAAATCGAATCGGTATTGATCTGGCGCCGCTGTCTGACTGGCTTGATACTGCTGGATAGGCTGTTGGTTGGATAAATGTTCACAGACATCCTTTAAATGCTTGGCTGCAAACACTTCAAAATTGGGTAGTTGCGAGGCTTCCTGTGCATTTTGCTCTGGCAAAATTAGCTGATGTCCTAACTGCTGGCAAGCAATCGCAATACTTAAAATACCGCTAATGGGCCGAAGTTGCCCATCTAAAGCCAGTTCGCCAATAAATTCTAGCTGATTGGTCACGTGTTCAGGGATTTGCCCGGAAGCAATGAGAATTCCCAAAGCGATGGGTAAATCGAGACGTGAGCCATCTTTGGGCAAGTCTGCCGGGGCTAAATTAATGGTGAGGCGTTTGGTGGGAAACTGAAAACCACTATTGATTATGGCCGAGCGAACCCGGTCTTTACTTTCACGAACTGCTGCTTCAGGCAGGCCGACAATGGTTAAAGAAGGCAAACCTTGACTGACATGAACTTCGACCTCAATTAAAGGGGCATGAAGTCCAAGCAGACCTCGAGTGTAAATTTTAGCAAAAGACATTTTTATTGTTCCGTTATAGTGCGTTATTTTTAATCGTTTTGTGTCTTTTAGTGCACTAAAAAAGTGCTTATTTATTGTTCTTGATTTTAATTTCTAATGCTTCCACTTGTTTAAGCAGTTCATTCAAGCGCAAATTGGCATTATTTAACGCCGTACGTTGACGTTCAATTTCATCTTTTGAAACCAGATCCATCTTGGAAACAGCTTCATTGAGCAGGGCGCGCAAATTATGTTCAATATCTTTTTTAGGTTGTTCTATTTGCTCGAGTATGGCTTGTAATAAAGTTTCGATCATTGTTGATTCTCTAGGGTACAGAAGTACAAGCAGTGTAGCATTGCTCCAAGCCAGACCATAGCCCCCATCGCTCAGATATAGTTTTGTTCAATGAGTAAAATCGTAAATTTTATAGTAAAAATGTCTATTTTTTAAAGATCGGACTACGTTTAAAAGTATAAAATAGGTTATAAAGAAAACTCGTGTCGGAAGTATCTATTTTCCCCCAACCTTAGAAGTTTTGGCACGAAATTTGAACATAAAACCTTACTGGTGAAAGAAGCCGAAGGAAAACAAACATGAAGCTCGTAACTGCAATTGTAAAACCTTTTAAATTAGACGACGTGCGTGAAGCACTCTCTGACATTGGTGTTCAAGGGATCACCGTAACTGAAGTCAAAGGCTTTGGTCGTCAAAAAGGTCATACTGAACTTTACCGTGGCGCTGAATATGTCGTTGATTTCTTGCCTAAAGTAAAAATTGAAATTGCGATTAGCGATGATATGGTTGATTCAGTGATTGAATCGATTACACGTGTTGCAAGCACAGGTAAAATTGGTGACGGTAAAATTTTCGTTACTAATTTAGAACAAGTCATCCGTATTCGTACCGGTGAAACAGGTGCAGACGCTGTCTAATTTGGCACGAAGTTTGCTGAGTACCTAATAACTCAAAAAATACTAGGTTGGGGGATACGAATGAAAAAAATGCTCATTGCGCTGAGTTTGTCTGGCGCACTTTTAGGTGGTTCTGTTGCATGGGCTGAAGAAGCCGTAACAGCATCCACTCCTGCTGAAAATGTAGCAGTGATTGAAATCGCTGATTCATCATTAACAAATTCTGAATTAGCTGCGGCACCTGCTCCAGCTGAACAAACAGCCGCACCTGCAGAAGAAGAAGCAAAATTAGATACAGGTGACACAGCATGGATTTTAGTGTCTACGGCTCTTGTTTTACTGATGACCATTCCAGGTTTAGCACTGTTCTACGGTGGTATGGTTCGTAAAAAAAATGTCTTGAGTACCATGGCACATAGCTTTGTTGCAGCTGCAATTGTGAGTATTACTTGGGTCGTAATTGGCTATAGCTTAGCCTTTGGCGAAGGAAATGCGTTCATTGGTAGCCTGGATAAGATCATGTTATCTGGCATTACCACTGATGCCTTAACCGGAACAATTCCAGAAATTCTGTTTGTTATTTTCCAAATGACCTTTGCCATCATTACGGTAGCCATCATTACCGGTTCGATTGCAGAACGTATGAAATTCAGCGCTTTCGTTGCATTCATTACCGTTTGGAGTGTAGTGGTTTACGCACCGATTACCCACTGGGTATGGGGTGGTGGCTGGTTAGGTAGCGACGGTGCACTCGACTTTGCTGGCGGTACTGTCGTTCATATTAACTCCGGTGTTGCAGGTCTGGTTGCTGCGTATATGCTTGGCAAACGTATGGGCTTGGGCCGTGAATCAATGGCACCACATAACTTAGCCTTGACTGTAGTCGGTGCCAGCTTAATCTGGGTGGGTTGGTTTGGCTTTAATGGTGGTTCTGCATTGGGTGCAAACGGTTCAGCAGGTTATGCACTTGTGGTCACTCAAGTTGCAGCGGCAGCCGCAGCAATTGCCTGGTTAATTACTGAAAAAGTGGTTCGTGGTAAAGCCTCTGTATTGGGCGGTGCATCGGGTGCGGTTGCCGGTTTAGTCGTCATTACTCCTGCAGCTGGTTTTGTGACTGTTGGCGGTGCATTGGCAATGGGCCTAATTGGTGGTGTCGTATGTTTCTGGGGTATTACGGCACTTAAACGTGCACTGAAAGCCGATGATTCTTTAGATGCGTTTGGTCTGCATGGTGTCGGTGGTATCGTGGGTGCAATCTTAACTGCTGTATTCGCAAGTGAATTCATCATGGGCGATAAAGTACCTACAGATATGATGCATCAATTGTGGGTACAACTCGAAGGTGTACTTGCAACCATCGCTTACTCTGCGGTATTGACCTTCATCATTCTTAAATTGATTGATCTGGTAATTGGTATTCGTGTTGAAGCAGATGACGAACGTATGGGTCTAGACTTAAGTCAACATGGCGAACGTGTCGAATAATATAAAAAACAATAATCAATATATTGTGT